>DASWFH010000361.1:0-3153 GCA_036394355.1 Allostellaceae bacterium
CGCCTTCACCTTGGCCGACGGGCTCGAATATGTCCGCGCCGCGATGTCGAAGGGGCTCGGCATCGACGATTTCGCGCCGCGGCTCTCCTTCTTCTTCTGCATCGGCATGAATTTCTTCATGGAGATCGCCAAGCTGCGCGCGGCGCGCTATCTCTGGGCGCGCCTCATCAAGCCGTTCGCTCCCAACAACCTCGCGAGCCTGGCGCTGCGCACGCATTGCCAGACCTCGGGCGTGAGCCTCACCGAGCAGGATCCCTACAACAACGTCGTGCGCACCACGATCGAGGCGCTCGCCGCTGTGCTCGGCGGCACGCAGTCGCTGCACACCAATTCCTTCGACGAGGCGATGGCGCTGCCGACGCCGCAATCGGCGCGCATCGCCCGCAACACGCAGCTCATCCTCGCCGAGGAGAGCGGCATCCCCCATGTCGTCGATCCGCTTGGCGGCAGCTACTACGTCGAGAGCCTGACCCATGCGGTGGCCGCCGCGGCATGGGAGCTCATCCAGGAAGTGGAGTCGCTGGGCGGCATGACCAAGGCGGTCGAGAGCGGCATGCCCAAGCTCAAGATCGAGGAATCGGCGGCGCGGCGCCAGGCGCGCATCGACCGCGGCGAGGAAGTGATTGTCGGCGTCAACAAGTACCGCGCCGAAGGCACCGAGAAGGTCGACATCCTCGACATCGACAACAGCAAGGTGCGCGAGCAGCAGGTGGCGCGCCTCAAGCAGATCCGCACATCGCGCGACGGCAAGCGCGTCGCGGCGGCGCTGGGCGCGCTCACCGAATCGGCGCGTAGCGGCACGGGCAATCTCCTCGCGCTCGCCATCGAAGCGACGCGCGCCCGCGCCACGGTGGGCGAGATCTCCGACGCGCTCGAGACGGTGTTCACGCGCCACCGCGCCACCATCCGCTCGGTCTCCGGCGTCTATGGCGCTCTCCACGAGGGCGACGAGAGCTATCGCCGCATCCAGCGCGAGGTCGAGGCCTTCGCCAGGAGCGAGGGGAGGCGGCCGCGCATGCTCGTCGTCAAGCTCGGCCAGGACGGCCACGACCGCGGCGCCAAGGTCATCGCCACGGCCTTCGCCGATATCGGCTTCGACGTCGATGTCGGGCCCTTGTTCCAGACGCCCGAGGAAGCCGCGCGCCAGGCGGTCGAGAACGACGTCCATGTTATTGGCGTGTCGAGCCAAGCGGCCGGCCACAAGACCCTGGTGCCCGCGCTCGTCGCCGCGCTGCGCAAGGAGGGCGCCGAGGACGTGCTGGTGATCTGCGGCGGCGTCATCCCGCCGCAGGACTACGAATTCCTGAAGCAAGGCGGCGTCGCCGCCATCTTCGGCCCCGGCACCAACATCCCCGCCGCCGCCGGCGAAATCCTCCGATTGATCGAGAAGCAGCGGATCGCGGCGTGAGTTCCTAATCCGCGCGGGCCGTCGCATCTCCCACTCGTCCTTCGAGACGGCGCTTCGCGCCTCCTCAGGACGAGGCATTTCCTTCGTCCTCACCCTGAGGAGCCCGCTTAGCGGGCGTCTCGAAGGGTGGGCAGAGACACGATGTCGGGATAGACAGGCACTGAGCCTGCGGCGTTCGCGCGTGCCCGGCCTGGGGTGCTGCCGCCGCTTGACCGACGCACCGGTCCGGCCCATATAGGCCTCGTACGCAAATAGCGTTCACTGGGAAGGCCAGGGGCGATGGCGGGCGAGGCAAGGCAAGGGCGGCAAACCGCCGAAGCGCATGGGACGGGGCGGCTCGCCCACCCGCATGCCGGCAAAGATTAAAATTACGAAACGAACCCAATTCCGCCGCCGCGGAACGAGGGCGTTGCACGCCGTGGATGCCCGGGTCTCGGCCCTTCGGCCGGCCCGGGCATGACGAGGAAGGTGTCTGGCCCAGTCGAAATCCTCGTCTCCATGCGTCCGAAATCTGAACCGGACTGCCAGGGGTATCCGCGGACAGCGAAACGCACTATCTATCGCCCATCCATGCTCATCCTCTTTCTGATCGTCTTCATCGATCTCGTCGGCTTCGGCGTCATCATTCCGCTGCTGCCCTTCTATGGCGTGCATTTCGGCGCGACGCCGACCGAGGTCACCTGGATGATGGCGTGCTATTCGCTGGCGCAAATCTTCTTCTCGCCCATGCTCGGCCGGCTCAGCGACAGGCTCGGGCGGCGGCCGGTGCTGCTCGTCAGCCTGGTCGTCTCGATCGCCTCCTATCTCTGGCTCGGCTTCGCCGACGCGCTGTGGATGCTGTTCGCGGCGCGACTGCTGTCGGGCGCCGGCGCCGGCAACATCGCGGCGGCGCAGGCCTACATCACCGACATCACGCCGCCCGAAGCGCGCGCCAAGGGCATGGGCATGCTCGGCGCCGCCTTCGGCCTGGGCTTCACCATCGGCCCGGCGCTGGGCGGCCTCGTCGCCGGCAGCGATCCGACCCGCGCCGATCTGTCGCGGCCGGCTTTCGTCGCCGCCGGGCTCTCGGCGCTCGCCTTCGCCCTCGCTGTCGCGCTGCTCAAGGAAAGCCTGCCGCCCGAAGCGCGCAAGGCGCGGTCCGGGCCGAGCCGGCTTCGCATGGCGCGCGACGTGCTGCGACGGCCGGTGCTGCGCCAGCTCATCCTGCTGTTCTTCGTCGCCATCAGCGCCTTCGCGGCGATGGAGACGACCTATGCGCTGTGGACCAACAACGCCTTCGGCTGGGGGCCGGCGCAGGTCGGCCTGGTCTTCCTTTATGTCGGTTCGGTGCTGGTGCTGGTGCAGGCCTTGCTCATTGGCCGGCTGTCGCGGCGCTTCGGCGAGGCGCGGCTGGTCGCGGCGGGATCGGTGCTGATCGCGCTCGGCCTCATCGGCCTGCCCTTCGCGCTGACGCTGCCGCGGCTGATGCTGGTCAACACGCTGCTGCCGCTGGGCATGGCGCTGCTCAGCCCGTCGATCAACAGCCTCATCTCGAAGCAGGCGGCGGCGGATGAGCGCGGCGGCGTGCTCGGCGTCGCGCAAGCGGCCGGCAGCCTCGCGCGCATCGTCGGGCCGGGCTTCGCCGGGCCGCTGTTCTCGGCCTTCGGCCGCGACGCGCCCTATTATGCGGGCGCCGCGGTGATGGTCCTGGCGGTGGCGATGGCGCTGCGGTTGCCGCGGCCGAAGATCGGGCGCAGCGTCGCGGC
>DASWFH010000362.1:0-2068 GCA_036394355.1 Allostellaceae bacterium
GGCTGCGCCGAATGCGCAGCCCTGTTCCGTAGCGAACGCGCGCTCAGCGCGGCGATCAAGCTCGAGGTGCCGCGCCTCAAGGCGCCCGATCTGCTGCGCGCGCGCATCGGCCGCGAGCTGGCGCGGCGCGAGGCCGGCGGCCGCCGTTTCCGCGAGCTGCGCCTGCTCGGCGTCGGCTGGAACCCGGCGGCGATCGCCGCCTCGCTGGTGCTGGCGATGGTCGCGAGCTCGGCGGTGACCAGCTCGGTCATGAGCGGCGCCCAAGAGGACGGGGTGGCGCAGGAAGTGGTGGCGAGCCATATCCGCTCGCTCATGGCCGATCACCTCACCGACGTGAAATCGAGCGACCAGCACACGGTGAAGCCGTGGTTCAACGGCAAGCTCGATCTCTCGCCGCCGGTGGTGGACCTCGCCGCGGCGGGGTTTCCGCTGGTGGGCGGCCGGCTCGACTATATCGACCGGCACCCGGTGGCGGCGCTCGTCTACCGCCGCCAGCAGCACGTCATCAACGTGCTGGTCTCGCCCGAGGACAAGGGCGGCGGCGCGGCGCCGGCGGCGCTGGCGCAGCACGGCTACAACGTGCTCCGTTTCGCGCGCGGCGGCATGAATTTCTGGGTCGTCTCCGACCTCAACCCGGCCGAGCTGCGCGACTTCGCCGCCAAGCTCAAGGAGGCGACACCCGACCGGACCGCCCCCTCCTGAGCGCTCCCGGGCGCTGCCTTCGGCACCCGCGCATGCTATGAAGCGCGGCGTCCAATCAAGGGGAGGGAGCGCCGCCATGTTCGAGCAGATTCTCTACGCCGCCGAGAACGGCATCGCCACCATCACCTTGAACCGTCCCGAGAAGCTCAACGCCTTCACCGAGACCATGCGGCGCGAGCTCATCGCCGCCTTCGACCGCGTCGATGCCGATGATGAGGTGCGCGCGGTGATCGTCACCGGCGCCGGGCGCGCCTTCTGCGCCGGCGCTGACCTCTCGGCGGGCGGCAAGACCTTCGATTACGCCGCGCGCGGCGCCGTCGCGCCCGACCAGCAGCGCCGCGACGGCGGCGGCACGGTGAGTTTGCGCATCTTCGCGTGCAGGAAGCCGGTCATCGCCGCGGTGAATGGGCCGGCGGTCGGCGTCGGCGCCACCATGCAGCTGCCGATGGACATCCGCATCGCCGCCGAGGGCGCGCGCTTCGGCTTCGTCTTCACCCGGCGCGGCGTCGTGCCCGAGGCGTGCAGCAGCTGGTTCCTGCCGCGCCTGGTCGGCATCCAGCAGGCGCTCGACTGGGTGCTGACCGGCCGCGTCTTCGCTGCGCCGGAGGCGCTGGCCGGCGGGCTGGTGAAGCGGGTGCTGCCGGCGGCGGAGCTCATGCCCGCGGCGCGCGCGCTGGCGCGCGAGATCGCCGACAACACTTCGGCAGTGTCGGTGGCGCTGGCGCGGCAGATGCTGTGGCGCATGCTCGGCGCCGACCATCCGATGGAGGCGCACAAGGTGGATTCGCGCGGCATCCAGGCGATGGGCCGCTCGCCCGACGCCTATGAGGGCGTGGCCTCGTTCCTGGAGAAGCGCGCGCCGCGCTTCGCCATGCGGCCGAGCCGGGACATGCCCGACTTCTTCCCGTGGTGGCCGGAGCGGCCTTTCACCTGAGCCGGCCTCCCCGGCAGGGGCACGCGCTCAGCTGTGTCCGGCGGCGGCACTGCGCGCCACCATCTCCTTGATGCGCTTCACGGCGACGGCGAGCTGATAGTCCTTGGCCGTGCCGATGATCGCCGGGTCGATGGTGGCGACCTCGCTGTCCTGGTCCGCCGTCGGCGTCGCCGCCACCACGCTGTCGGCGCCGCCTTGCTGCGGCCCGGTGTTCTTGAGCGCGCCGCGCAGATCGGTCTCGTGCAACACGGTCGCCTGCGCGATCTGCTGCTCGCGCGGCGGCAGCACGACGACGTCGGGCGTGATGCCCTCGCCCTGGATCGAGCGGCCCGCCGGCGTGTAGTAGCGCGCCGTGGTCAGCCGCAGCGCGCCATGCCCGTCGAGCGGGATGATGGTCTGCACCGAGCCCTTGCCGAAGCTGCGCGTGCCCAG
>DASWFH010000363.1:0-3303 GCA_036394355.1 Allostellaceae bacterium
GCGTCTGCGTCGAGCGCGCGCGCCGGCGTGAGCCCCTGGGTGGTCGCGCCCACGGTCGGGCTCGCCGCGTTCATGGAAGTGCTCGACATCTCCATCGCCAATGTCGCGCTGCAGCACATCGCCGGCAGCCTGTCGGCGAGCCAGGATGAGTCGACCTGGGTGCTGACCTCCTATCTCGTCACCAACGCCATCGTCCTGCCGATGAGCGGCTGGCTCTCCTCGACGATCGGGCGCAAGCGCTATTTCCTCGGCTGCATCGTCGGCTTCAGCATCACCTCGCTGCTCTGCGGCCTGGCGCCGAGCCTGTGGTTGCTCATTCTGGCGCGCGGCCTCCAGGGCATCACCGGCGGCGGGCTGCAGCCGACGGCGCAGGCGATCCTCGCCGACGCCTTTCCGCCCGAGAAGCGCGGCCAAGCCTTCGCCGCCTACGGCATCGCCGTGGTCTTCGCGCCGGCCATCGGGCCGACCCTGGGAGGCTGGATCACCGACAATTTCCACTGGCGCTGGGTCTTCCTGCTCAACGTGCCCGTCGGCATGTTCCTCACCGTGCTGGCGATGCGCGTGCTGACCGAAACGCCGGAGCAGATTGCCCGCCGCAAGGCGCGGCTCAAGGCCGGCATCAACCTCGACTACGTCGGCTTCGCGCTCCTGGTCGTCGGCATGTGCGCGCTGCAGATCGTGCTCGACAAGGGCCAGGAGGATGACTGGTTCGCATCGTCCTTCATCACCTATCTCACGATCACCGCCACGGCGGCGCTCGGCGCCTTTATCGTCTGGGAGCTGCGCCGCGCCGATCCGATCGTCGATCTGCGCCTGCTCGCCAACCGCAATTACAGCGCCGGCAACCTGCTGATGTTCATGCTGGGCTTCATCCTGCTGGGCACCACGGTGCTGTTGCCGCTCTTCGTGCAGACAATGCTGGGCTACACCGCCACCGATGCCGGGCTGGTGATCTCGCCGGGCGGCTTCGCGATCATGTTGCTGATGCCGGTCGTCGGCAATCTCGTGGCGCGAGTCGATCCGCGCTGGCTCATCGCCTTCGGCCTCGGCGTGACGTCGTTCGCGCTGTTCCGAATGACGAGCTTCGATCTCGACGTCGACTATGCGACGGTCGCCTGGGCGCGGGTCTATCAATCGCTGGGGCTGGCCTTTCTGTTCATCCCCATCAACACCGTTGCCTTCCTGGGATTGCCGCCGGAGAAGAGCAACAACGCCTCGGCCATCATCAACATGATGCGCAATCTCGGCGGCAGCTTCGGCATCGCCATCGCCACCACGTTGCTAGCGCGCCGCCAGCAGTACCACCAGAGCGTCCTGGTCGAGCATGTGACGCCCTATAGCAGCCAATACGACCAGACCATTCAGGCGATGCAGCAGGCCTTCGCCGCCACGACCGGCAACGCCGCCGACGCCCTGCAGAAGGCGCAGGCGCTGCTCTACGCGACTGTGCAGAAGCAGGCGGCGATGCTGTCCTACATCGACAGCTTCTGGGTCATGGGAGTCATCTTCATTGCGCTCGTGCCGCTCCTCTTTCTCATGAAGAAGCCGCAGCCCGGAGCCGCCGCGCCGCCGGCGCATTGACCCGGGGTGGGGCGGCGCCCGGCTACGCAGTTGAACCGCGCATCGTCGCGAGCTATGAGCGACGCGATGAAAAACGACCAGCGCAGCTCTCGCCGTCGACCCGCGTAACCGCCATGCGCCGTCTGCTCTATCTCCTCCCCGTGGCGCTGTTCCTCGTGCTCATCGCGTATTTCGCACTGGCGCTGCGGCCGGGGCGCGATCCCGCGACCTTGCCGTCGGCGCTCATCGACAAGCCGGCGCCGGATTTCGATCTCGCCGGGCTCGCGGGCGCGCAGGGCCTGTCGCGCGCCGCGCTCGGCGGCCATCCCGCAATCGTCAATTTCTTCGCTTCGTGGTGCGCGCCGTGCCACGCCGAGCATCCGCTGCTGATGCGCCTCGCCGCGCAGCAGCACGTGCCGCTGTTCGGCATCGCCTACAAGGACAAGCCGGAGGAAGCCGCACGCTTCCTCGCCCAGCTCGGCGATCCCTACAGCCGCGTCGGGCTCGACCAGAGCGGCCGCGTCGGCATCGATTTCGGCGTCTACGGCGTGCCCGAGACTTACCTCATCGACGGTGCCGGGCATATCCGCTATCGCCATGTCGGGCCGCTCACCGCCGACGCGCTCGAGCGCGAGCTGCTGCCGCGCCTCAAGGAGATCGGCGGATGAGACGCGGCGTGACCCTCGCGGCGTTGCTGCTCCTGACATTCGCCGCCACGGCGGGCGCGGTCGAGCCGCGCGAGCGTCTCGCCGACCCCGCGCTCGAAGCACGTGCTCGCGCGCTGTCAAAGGAGCTGCGCTGCCTGGTCTGCCAGAACGAGGCGATCGACGATTCAAACGCCGACCTCGCGCATGATCTGCGCGTGCTGCTGCGCGAGCGCATCGCCGGCGGCGACAGCGACGCGCAGGCGCTGCAATTCATCGTCAGCCGCTACGGCGAATTCGTGCTGCTGCAGCCGCCGATCGCGCCCACGACCTATGGGCTGTGGTTCGGTCCCCCTACGGTGCTGGTGCTGGGCGCGGCCGCCGCCCTCCTCTATCTGCGCCGCCGGCGCGCCACCACGGCCGAGCCGGCACCGCTGACCGACGCCGAGCGCCAGCGGCTGACGCAGCTGCTCAAGGACGAGGCCTGATGCTGCTCGCGCTGGCGATCGCCGCTGTTACCCTCGTCGTCATCGCGACGGTGGTGCTGCCGCTGATGAAGGACGCGCGCGCCGCGCCGGAGCGCGCGTCGTTCGACCGCGCCGTCTATCGCGACCAGCTCAAGGAGCTGGAGCGCGACCAGGCGCGCGGCCTCATCGATGCCGACCAGACCGCGGCGGCGCAGCTCGAGATCGAGCGTCGGCTCCTCGCCGCCGACGCGCTGCCGGAGGCCGCGGCGGCGCGCCGCTCGGGCAGCCCGGTGCTCGCCATCGCTCTGGCGCTGCTGCTGCCCGCGGCGGCGGCGGGAATTTATCTCGCGCTGGGCGCGCCGGGCGCACCGGACGAGCCCTACGCCGGGCGCGGGCCGGAGCGTGCCCTGGCCGCCGCCGAGGGCCGGCAGGGAAACGTCGCCAGCGCCATGGCCGCGCTCGAGAAGGATCTCGCGGCGCATCCCGACGATGCCGAGAAGTGGCTGCTGCTGGCGCGCAGCGCGGCGACGCTCGGCCAATGGCAGAAGAGCGCCAATGCCTATCAGAAGGCCCTGGTGCTCACCAAGAGCCGCCCCGACGTCGCCTCGGCCTATGGCGAGATGCTCGTCTTC
>DASWFH010000364.1:0-6054 GCA_036394355.1 Allostellaceae bacterium
CGCCACGAGCCAGGGCAGCGGCGACCGCGCATCGAGCGGGACATGCAGATAGGACATGGCCGAACCTTCCGACGCCCGCACCGTCAGCCGGAACGTCATTTCGATGGCGAGGCAGACCCCTGCCAGCGTGACCAACCCCGCGACGAGCGCCAGCAGGTAGGCCGGGATCACCCGATGCAGCACGCGCGCGCGCCAGAGCGGCTGGTGCATCATCAGCAGACCCGCGATCCCACCCGGGGCGAACATGATCATGCCGATGAACAGCAGGCCGAAATAGAGCTGCCAGACTTCCGTCGCGTCGCTCAGCATCACCTGCAGATAGGTGATCAGGATCGCACCCAGCACCGGCCCTGCGAAATTGCCGACGCCGCCGATATAGGTCATCAAGAGCACGATGCCCGACTGGCCAGCGGCGACGCTGACGGAGTTGACGATCTCGAAATTGACCGCGGCGAGGCCGCCGGCGATGCCGGCAAAGAAGCCCGCCAGGCAGAAGACGATGAAGCGCACCCGCTGCGTGCTGTAGCCGATGAACTCCGCCCGCTCGGGATTGTCGCGCACGGCGTTGCACATGCGCCCGAAGGGCGTGCGGGTGAGGGCGTACATGGCGATCATCGACAGCAGGCACCAGGCGGCGATGAGGTAATAGATCTCGATCTGCGGTCCGAAGTTGAAGCCGAAGAGCGGCAGCAGCTTGGTGCGGTTGGTGGTGATGCCTTCCTCGCCGCCGAAAAAGCTGCGCAGGATCAGCGCACTCGACGCGACCAGCTCGCCCAGGCCAAGCGAGATCATGGCAAAGGCGGTGCCGCCGCGACGCGTCGACACGCTGCCGAAGATGAAGCCGAAGGCGAGGCCGGCGAGACCGCCGGCCAGCGGCACGAGCGCGACCGGCACAGGCAGCCGGCCCTGCACGACCGTATTCATGGCATGAACCACGAGAAAGCCGCCGAGCCCGTAATAGACCGCGTGACCGAAGGAGAGCATGCCGGTCTGGCCGAGCAGCATGTTGTAAGACAGCGCGAAGACGATCATGACGCCCATCACGCTCATCATCGTGAGCGCGGTGCCCGACGTGAAAATGTGCGGCAAGGCGAGGAAGCAGGTCGCCGCGGCGACCCAGATGCCGTAGTGCTTGACGAACCCTTGCGCGGCGGCCGGCGCATCCGCACGCCGGGTGTAGTTCGCAACGTCGCTCATGTCTCGCGCGTCCCGAGCAGGCCGCTCGGCCGCAAGATCAGGATCATCACGAGCAGCAGATAGGGGATGATCGGCGCGACCTGCGCGACCGTGACCTGCCAGATGTCGGTGAGCAATCCGGGCCGGACGATGACGCCAAGCGGGCCGAAGATGTCGGCCAGCGAGAGATTGATGGCGACCGCGAAGGTCTGCATGAGGCCGATGAGGAGCGAGGCGATGAACGCGCCCTGCAGGGAGCCGAGCCCGCCGACCACCACCACCACGAAAAGGATGGGCCCGAGCAAGCCGGCCATGTTGGACTGCGTAACCAGCGCCGGTCCGGCGATGACGCCGGCGACAGCAGCGAGCGCCGAGCCCAGGCCGAACACCAGCATGAAGATGCGCGGCACGTTATGGCCGAGCATGCCGACCATGTTGGGGTGCGAGAGCGCGGCCTGGATGACGAGCCCGATACGCGTGCGGGTCAGCACGCCCAGCAGCACCACGAAAATGGCGATCGAGGTGAGCAGCTCGAACATCTTGAAGGCCGGGTAGTTGGTTGAGAACACCGTGAAGGCGGTGAAATCCAGCGAGGGCGGCACGCGATAGTCGACGGGAAGCTTGCCCCAGACCATCTGCACCACCTCTTCGATCACGAAGGCGAGGCCGAAGGTGAAGAGCAGCTCGGCGACGTGGCCGTGGCGGTGAACCGCGCGCAGCCCGTAACGCTCCACCAGCGCGCCGATGCCGCCGACCAGCACTGGCGCGACGACCAGCCCCGGCCAGAAGCCGATCCACTGGCTGAGCTGGAAGCCGAAGAAGGCGCCGAGCATGTAGAAGCTGGCATGGGCGAAATTGAGCACGCCCATCATGCTGAAGATGAGCGTGAGGCCGCTCGCCATCAGGAACAACAACATGCCAAACAGCACGCCGTTCAGGGTCGAGACGATGACGAGCTCTAGCACGGGTCAATCCATCGACAGTGTCGGCGCGGGCGGCCGACGACCGATGCCGCCCGTCTCGGTCGCGACCGCCCCAGAGGACGGCCGCGACCACGAATTCAGCTCGGATGCGCCATCTGGCAGGTCGTGGGGACCATGGTGTTGGGCGTGTCGATCTTGGCCGCCGTCTTCCATCCCCAATCCGTCTTCTCCTCGTCGAAGGGCTCGTTGGCGCCGCGCGGCCCGAAGGAAGCGACGTACATGGGCTGGAAGAATTGATGATCGTCGGCACGCATGAAGCCGTCGCCACCATCGAGGACGGTGATCTTCATGCCCTCGAGCTTCTGCGCGATCTTCTTCGGGTCGGTCGACTTTGTCTCCTCGATCGCCTTCACCAGCATGGTCATTTCGTTGAAGACGCGCGGATACCAGTTGGACTGGCCGTCGAGTTTGGCGCGGAATGCCTTCTCAAGCTCCTGCGAGGGAGCATTGGGGATGTTCGCGTGCCCCTCGACGATGGCGAAGACGCGGTCGGGCACATTGGCCTGCTTGATCGCCGTCGGACCGCCGGCGCCGCCGGCGTAATAGGTGTACCAGTCGACCTGCAGGCCGGCATCCGCCGCCGCTTTCAAGAGCAAGGCGAAGTCCTGACCCCAATTGCCGGTGATGACGCTGTCGGCGCCCGACGCCTTGATCTTGGCGATGTAGGGCGCGAAATCCGTGATCTTCAGCAACGGATGCAGCTCGTTGCCGACGATCTCGATGTCGGGGCGTTTCTCCTTCAGCATCTTCATCGCCTCGCTCCGCACTGACTGGCCGAAGGAGTAATCCTGGTTGATCAGGTACACCTTTTTGATGTTGGCGCGCGTTTTCATGTAGTTGGTCAGCGCTTCCATCTTGATGTCGGAGTTCGCGTCCCAGCGGAAATGCCAGTAGCTGCACTTTTCGTTGGTGAGGCTCGGGTCGACCGCGGCGTAGTTGAGGTAGATGATTTCCTTGCCGGGATTGCGGTCATTGTACTTGGCGACGAAATCCTCGATCGCGGCGGCGACGCTCGACCCGTTGCCCTGGGTGATGATGCGGGCGCCGGCGTCGATCGCCTTCTGCACCTGGATCAGGCTTTCCTGCGGATTGGTCTTGTTGTCGTAGGCGACCACCTCGACCTTCATGCCGAGAACGCCGCCCTTGGCGTTGAGCTGATCGGCGATGAACTGAAAGTGCTTGTACCCGACTTCGCCGACGCTGGCACCGCCGCCCGAGAGCGGATCGATATAGGCGATCTTGATCGTATCGGCGGCATAGGCGGACATCGCCGCAAAGCTGGCCGCCGCGACGGCCAACGCCTTCACCAAGCCCGAATTCATCTTATCCTCCCAATGGAAGCGGCGCCGCCCGGTTGGTTCCAGGCAAGTGCCGCCTTGCCGAAGCGTTGCTGAGCTCCCCGGCGAAGTCAAGCGCGCGCCCCTCCGTCGCTGCTCGCTCTGGACGGGAGCGGGCCAGCGGTGAAAAATACGCGGTTTTCCGCAGCGACAGGGATGCCCGATGCGCCGCTTCGCCGATGTCCAGGAGCTCCGTAGCGCCCAAGGCCAGATCCTCGGCGAAAGCGACTGGGTGACCGTGAGCCAGGACATGATCGACCGCTTCGCGGAAGCGACGGGAGACGATCAGTGGATCCATGTCGACCAGGAGCGCGCCAAGGCGTCGCCTTTCGGCAACACCATCGCCCATGGGTTTTTGACCCTGTCGCTGATCCCGCGCATGCTCTACGGCGTCTATAGCGTCGGCAAGATCGGCGCCTCGCTCAATTACGGCTGCAACAAGGTTCGCTTCACCCAGCCGGTGCCGAGCGGCAGCCGCGTGCGCGGGTCGATCAAGCTCTTGAGCGTGGAGGATGTGGCACTCGGCGTTCGCGTGACGACGGAGGCGACCGTCCGCCTCGAGACGTCTGAGCGCCCCGCCTGCATCGCCGAGCTCGTCGCCGTGCTGCTGCCGGCGTAACGAAGGTGTCGCTTTTGCCGCGCGAATCGCCGCCGCGGCCGATATAATGGACGAAGAATTCTGAGCGAAAGACAGGTGCAACCAATGGCACTTCTCGATGAGACCGCCCGCGGCGTCTACGTCATCTCCGCCACGCCTTTCACCGATTCCGGCGCGATGGACTGGACATCGACCGATCGGCTCATGGACTTCTATGTCGACTGCGGCGTCGACGGCGTGACCATCCTCGGCGTGATGGGCGAGGCGCCGAAGCTCTCGGCCGAGGAATCCGAAGCCTTTGTCGCGCGCTGCGCCCAGCGCGTCGCCGGCCGGGTCCCCATCATTGTCGGCGTGAGCAATCCGGGCTTGAAGCTGCTCGGCGATTTCGCCCGGCGCGCCATGGATCTCGGCGCCGCCGGCGTCATGGTCTCGCCCACCGCCGGCCTCAAGACGGACGAACAGATCCACGGCTACATCGAAAGCGTGGTGAAGGAGCTCGGCCCCAAGGTCCCGGTCGTGCTGCAGGATTACCCGCAGCTCACGCAGGTCTTCATGTCGGCGCCGCTGATCAATCGCTTCTTCGCCGATTTCGCCAGCCTCAAGATGCTCAAGCACGAAGAGGCTCCGGGCCTGCGCAAGCTCACCAAGGTGCGGGCCGCCGACAAGGACGGCTCGCGCAACCGCCGCATCAGCATTCTCGTCGGCAATGGCGGGATCCACCTGCCGCAGGAGCTGGCGCGCGGCGCCGATGGCGCCATGACCGGCTTCGCCTTCCCGGAGATGCTGATCGAGGTGTGCCGCCGCTTCGCCGCCGGCGACGCCGAGGGCGCCGAGGATTTGTTCGACGCCTATCTGCCGGTGGTGCGGCATGAGCAGCAGCCGGGGATCGGCCTCGCCCTGCGCAAGGAGACCCTGCGCCGCCGCGGCGTCCTTGCGAGCGCGCGCACGCGCGCGCCTGGCCCCACGCTCGACGCGGCGGATCAGGCCGAACTGACGCAGCTGCTTGCGCGTCTCGAGCGGGCAAAGGCGCGGCTCTCCGCTCCGCCGCTGCGGCTTGCAGGAGAATGACGCGTCGGCGATCACCGGTCAGTCCTCGCGCGGCAGGGCGCTTTCGTGCCAGTGGCCGATGAGCCGCCGGGTGAGCCAGCTCAAGGCGGCGAAGATCGCGATGCCAGTTGCCGACAGCAGCAGCAGCGCCGCGAAAAGCCGCGGGATCTGCAGCCGATAGCCGGCTTCGAGGATGCGATAGGCAAGGCCCGTCTCGGTGCCGCCGGTACCGGCGACGAACTCGGCGACCACCGCGCCGATCAGCGCGAGCCCGCCGCTGATGCGCACACCGGCGAGAAAGTACGGCAGCGCCGCGGGCAGCCGCAGATAGCGCAGCGTCTGCCAGCGCGACGCGCCGTAAAGACGGAAGAGGTCCACGAGGTTGCGGTCGGCGCTGTTGAGGCCGAGCGTGGTGTTGGCGACGATCGGGAAGAACGCGACGATCCAGGCGCAGACCAGCAGCGCCAGGAACGTGTCGTTCACCCAGATGATGATGAGCGGGGCGATGGCGACGATCGGCGTCACTTGCAGGATCACGGCATAAGGAAAAAGGCTGATCTCGAGCAGCCGGGACTGGGCGAAGAGGACGGCAAGAGCGCCGCCCAAAACCACCGCGGCCAGAAGCGCCGCTATGGTGATGCGCAAGGTGACCGCGAGCGACCCCAGCAGGCTTGGCCCGTCGCGCCACAGGGTCTCGGCGACGATCACCGGGCTCGGTAGGACGTAGGGCGGAATGCCCTTCCAGCGCACGAGCGCTTCCCAGGCCGCGATGAACAGCGCGCCGGCGGCCAGCGGCGCTGCGATTTCTACGATGCGCTCGAGCCGTCGCGCGCTCATGAGAGGCTCTCGCTGAGCAGAGCGGAGATGGCGCGGCAACGCTCGGCATAGTCGGGCGCCGTGCGCAGGCCGGCGT
>DASWFH010000365.1:0-7962 GCA_036394355.1 Allostellaceae bacterium
CGACCGGTTGCGGGCCGTGCTCGACGCGCTGCCGCTGCCGGTGTGGCGCCGCGATGCCGATTTGCGCCTGGTCGACAGCAACCGCGCCTATGCCGCCGCCGTCGACGCGCCGGCGCAGAAAGGCATCGCCGAGGCCCGCGAGATCGCCGCCGGCGTTGTCGGCGACGGTGGCCGCGCCCTCGCCATCCGCGCCCGCAGCTCGGCCGTCGCGCAATCGGAAAGCCATCATATCGTCGTCGCTGGCTCGCGCCGGCTGATGGAGTTCACCGAATTGCCGCTCGACGGCACCGACGATTTCCTGGGCTATGCCCAGGACTATACCGATCTTGAGAACATCCAGGCCGAGCTCGCGCGCCACATCGCAGCGCATGCCGATGTGCTCGAGAATGTCGCCGTGGCGATCGCCATCTACGGTCCGGATACCAAGCTCACTTTTTTCAACACAGCGTTCGCCAGCCTGTGGCGCCTCGAGGAGGAATGGCTCGTCACCGAGCCGACGCTCGATGAAGTGCTCGAACGGCTGCGCGAGCGGCGGCGCATTCCCGAGCACGCCGATTTCCGCGCCTTCAAACGGCAGCAGCTCGCCATGTTCACCTCGCTGCTCGAGCCGCAGGAGGAGCTGCTCCACCTGCCGGACGAGCGCACGCTGCGCCTCGTCATCTCGCCGCATCCGTTCGGCGGGCTCACCTTCGTCTACGAGGATGTCACCGACAAGCTGGCGCTCGAGCGCTCCTACAACACCCTCATCGAGGTGCAGCGCGAGACGCTCGACAACCTTTACGAGGCGGTTGCCGTGTTCGGCAGCGACGGACGCCTCAAGCTGTCGAATCCGGCCTATGCGCAAGTGTGGCAGCTCGCGCCCGCCGATCTCACGGCCGAGCCGCATGTCAGCGACATCATCGAGAAGCAGCGCGCCTTCTTCGACGATGGCGGCGACTGGCCGGCGCTCAAGCGCCGCATCATCGCGCGCCTCACCGCGCATCAGGGCGAGAGCACGCGTCTCATACGGCGGGATGGCTCCATCCTGCAGGCGGTGATCGTGCCGCTGCCGGACGGCAATGTGCTGCTGAGCTATCTCGACGTCACCGATTCGACGCGGGTCGAGCATGCGCTGCGCGAGCGCAACGAGGCGCTGGAGACCGCCGGTCGCCTCAAGAGCGAGTTCATCGCCAACGTCTCCTACGAGCTGCGCACGCCCTTGAACGCCATCATCGGTTTTGCCGAGATCCTGACCAACCAGTATTTCGGCGAGCTCAGCCCGCGCCAGCTCGATTACAGCCGCGGCATCCTCGACAGCTCGCACCGTCTCTTGTCGCTCATCAATGACATCCTCGACCTCGCCACCATCGAGGCGGGCTACATGACCTTGGAGACGCAGGAGCTCGACATTCACACGCTGATGTCGAGCGTGCTGTCGCTGAGCCGCGAGCGCGCGCGCAACCAGAACCTCAAGCTCGAGTTCGACTGCCCGACCGATATCGGCTCGCTCTACGGCGACGAGCGGCGCTTGAAGCAGGCGCTGTTCAACCTCATCTCCAACGCGCTCAAATTCACCCCGGCCGGCGGCACGGTGACCTTGGCGGCGCGGCGCACCGCCGAGCGCGTCGCGCTCATCGTCGCCGATACCGGCGTCGGCGTGCCGCGCGAGGACCAGGCGCGCATCTTCGAGAAATTTGAGCGCGGCAGCGCCGGCGCGCGCCATTCCGGCCCCGGCCTCGGCCTCTCGCTCGTCAAGAGCTTCATCGAGCTGCATGGCGGAACGGTCGAGATGGACTCGCGCCCCGGCAGCGGCACCACCGTGACCTGCTATCTGAACATCCCTGCCGCCGAAGCCGAGGCCCGCCGCTCGGCGGGCGAATAGCGAACTCACCCGCGTCCCGGCACGCCTTTGGTGGTCGAGTACTCGAAATGCAGCGCCTCGCCCGGATGGACGAGGGGGAAGATGGCGTGCGCGGCCATTGCCGACTCGGCGAAGCCCGACAGGATGAGCTTGAGCTTGCCGGGATATGTCGCGATGTCGCCGATGGCGAAGATGCCCGGGACCGACGTGCCGCTCGTCGCCGGATCGATGACGATGTGGTTGCGCTCGAGGTTGAGGCGCCATTGCGCGATCGGTCCCAAACTCATCGACAGGCCGAAGAACGGCAGCAGCACGTCCGCCGGCAGCCGCCGCGTGCGCCCGTCGAGGTCGGCGACGACGACCGCGTCGAGCGCGCTGCCGCTCCCTTCGAGCGCCGCCAGCTGATAGGGAATGACCAGCTCGATCTGCCCGGAAGCGGCGAGCTTCGCCATGCGCGCGGCCGATTCGGGCGCGGCGCGGAATTTGGCCCGGCGGTGGACGACCATGACCTGCGCCGCCACCTCGGCCAGCGCCAGCGCCCAGTCGACCGCAGAGTCGCCGCCGCCGGCGATCACCACGCGCTTGCCGCGCAGCTCGTCGCGGCGCTTGACGAAGTAGAACACGCTCTTGCCTTCGTAGCCCTCGATGCCCGCGAGCGGCGGCCGGTTGGGGCCGAAGGCGCCGACGCCGGCGGCGATGACGACCGCCTTCGCCTCGATCACCGTGCCGAGCGACGTCTCGAGCCGGAAGCCGCCGGCCGGCAGCGGCGCCACGCGCTCGACCTGCTGCGCCAGGTGGTAGACGGGATGGAACGGTGCGGCCTGCTCGGCCAGCTTGTCGATGAGCGCGGCGGCGTCGATCACGGGGTGGCCGGGGATGTCGTAGATCGGCTTCTCCGGGTAGAGCGCGGCGCATTGCCCGCCCAGCGTGTCGAGCGCATCCAGCACATGGCAGCGCATCTTGAGCATGCCGCATTCGAAGACAGCGAAAAGCCCCACCGGCCCGGCGCCGATGATCGCCACATCCGTGCGGTTGACCTCGCCTGCCATCGCCTCTCCCATGCCGCTGCCGCGTCCGGCGCTACCTTCGTCGGCCTCGCCGGGCAGCGCAACCAGCTTTTCTGCGTGGTATGTTCGGGCGTTGTACGGGTCGGGGAGGCGTCGATGTTGAATGCGGCGGTGATCGGGTTGGGCTGGTGGGGAAAGATCATCATCCGCACGCTCGAGGACAGCGCCAAGCTGCGCATCGTCCGTGCCGTCGACCGCGACCCGAAGGCGGCCGATTGGGCGGCGCAGCGGGGCTTGCGCGCCTCGACGGATCTTGCGGATGCGCTCGGCGACCCCCAAGTCAATGCCGTCATCCTGTGCACGCCGCACACGCTGCATACCGCGCAGATCGCCCAAGCTGCGGCGGCAAGGAAGCATGTGTTCTGCGAGAAGCCGCTGGCGCTGCGCCGCGCCGATGTCGAGGAATCGATCCGGCTGTGCAACGCCAACGGCGTCGTCCTCGCCGTCGGCCATGAGCGGCGCTTCGAGCCGCCGATGCTGGAGCTGAAGCGCCTCGCCGCTGCGGGCGAGCTCGGCACGATTCTGCAAATCGAAGCCAATTTCAGCCAGGACAAGTTCCTGAGCCTACCGGCCGACAATTGGCGCCTCTCCAGCACCGAGGCGCCCGCCGGGCCGATGACGGCGACCGGCATCCACATGCTCGACCTCGCGGTGAGCCTGCTCGGCCGGGCCGAGCGCGCCTTCGCCCTGGCGCGGCGGCTCGGCAGCAACCTCGCCAATGGCGACACGCTGGGCGCGCTGGTCAGCTTCAGGAGCGGCGCCAATCTGCTGCTGAGCGCGATCCTGGCGACGCCCTTCGACGGGCGCTTCGCCGTCTATGGCAACAAGGGCTGGGCCGAGGTGCGCGACAAGGCGCACCCGGAATCGCCGGAGGGCTGGGTTCTCACCAAATGCCTGGGCGGCGGCCGGCCGTCGCGCCGCGAATACCCGCCGGCCGCCGCCGTCCGTGCCAATCTCGAGGCGTTCGCCGATGCGGCGGAAGGTCGCGCGCCCTACCCGGTGCCGCAAAAGGACATGATCGACACTATTGCCGCGCTCGAAGCGGTGTTCCGCTCGGCCGCCAGCGGCAAAGTGGAAGCGGTTTAGCCTCGTGCGACGGTTGCGGCGCGGCACCCTTAAGGCATAAAAGTGGGCCGTGAGCGCCGCCACCGCCTTCGCCTTGGATCTGCCGGACGAAGCCGCCACCGCCGGCCTCGCCGGGCGCCTGGCAGCCCGCGCGCGGCCGGGCGACGTCATCGGCTTGGCCGGCGATCTCGGCAGCGGCAAGACCACCTTCGCCCGCGCTTTCATTCGCGCGCTGGGCTCGGGCGATGAGGAAGTGCCGAGCCCGACTTTCACGCTGGTCGAGGTCTATGCCTTCGCCGGCCGCCCGCCGGTCTGGCATTTCGATTTGTATCGCTTGACCGCGCCGGAGCAGTCCTGGGAGCTCGGCATCGAGGACGCGCTGGCGGAAGGCGTCAGCCTGATCGAATGGCCGGAGCGGCTCGGCCCGCTGCTGCCGCCCGAGCATCTTCTGCTGGCGCTGGACCAGGGCCCGCGCCCGACGGCGCGCGTCGCCCGGCTCAGCGCCACCTCCGGCTGGGCCGCGCGCCTGGAAGGCATCGGCCATGACTGAGCGCGCCGAGCGTATCGCCGCCTTTCTTGCCGCTTCCGGCTGGAGCGCGGGGGCGCGCCGCCCGCTTGCCGGCGACGCCTCCTTCCGCCGCTACGAGCGCCTCGAGGAGGCGGGCCGCCGCGCCGTGCTGATGGATGCGCCGCCGCCCAAGGAGGATGTGCGCCCGTTCATCGCCGTCGCGCGCGTGTTGCGCGGGCTGGGCCTCAGCGCGCCCAAGATCCTTGCCGAGGATGTCGCCGCCGGCCTGCTGCTGCTCGAGGATTTCGGCGACAGCACCTATACGCGATTGCTCGCCGCGGGAGCGGCGGAGGAGCCGCTTTATGCGCTCGCCGTCGACCTGCTGACCGCGCTCCATCGCAGCTTCGCGCCGGCCGCGGCGTCGCTGCTGCCGCCCTATGACGACCAGCGGCTGCTGACCGAGGCGTCGCTCCTTGTCGACTGGTATCTGCCGGCGATCACCGGGCGTGCGACCGATGCCGGCCTGCGCGATGAGTATCTCGCGCTATGGCATGCACTGCTGCCCGTCGCGCGCGGCGTGCCGGACAGTCTGGTGCTGCGCGACTACCACATCGACAATCTGATGCTGCTCGACGGCCGCGCAGGGATCGCCGCCTGCGGCCTGCTCGATTTCCAGGACGCCGTCATCGGCCCGCGCAGCTACGATCTCGTCTCGCTGCTCGAGGATGCGCGGCGCGACGTGCCGGCCGATCTCGCGCGCGCCATGCTGCGCCGTTATGTCGATGCGTTTCCCGAGCTCGATCGCGCCGCCTTCGGCGCGTCCTATGCCGTGCTCGGGGCGCAGCGCAACTGCAAGATCGTCGGCATCTTCACGCGGCTCTGCGTGCGCGACGGCAAGCCGATCTATCTCGGGCATATCCCGCGCGTCTGGCGCCTCATCGAGCAGGACCTTCATCATCCGGCGCTGGCGCCCGTCGCGCGCTGGCTCGATCGGCACATCCCGCCACCCTTGCGGCGCATCCCGCCCTGCCGGTCGGCCGCATGAGCGCGCCGCAGAGCGGGATGGTGCTCGCCGCCGGACTCGGCACGCGGATGCGGCCGATCACCGACCGCATCCCCAAGCCGCTGGTCTCGCTTGGCGGCAAGGCGCTGCTCGACCACGCCATCGATCGCCTCGCCGAGGCGGGCGTGCCGCGTCTCGTCGTCAACGTCCATTACAAGGCGGAGATGATCGCGCGCCATCTCGAGGGGCGGCGCCACCCGGCGATCGCACTCTCGGTCGAGGAAGAATTGCTCGAGACCGGCGGTGGCATCCTCAAGGCGCTGCCGCTGCTCGACGACATATTCTATGTCGTGAATAGCGACGTCTTCTGGCTCGACGGCAAGGTGCCCGCCTTGCAGCGGCTCGCCGCCGCCTGGGATGCGCAGCAGCTCGACGCGCTTTTGCTGCTGCAGCGCACGACGACGGCGCTCGGCTATGAGGGCGTCGGCGACTTCATCGTCGATCCGCTGGGCGGCGTGCGCCGGCGGCGCGAGCGCGAAGTCGCGCCGCATCTGTTCGCGGGCGTGCAGATCGTGCATCGCCGCTTGTTCGACGGCGAGAAGCCCGGCAAGTTCTCGCTCAACCGCTTGTGGGACCGCGCGCTCGCCGCCGGCCGGCTCGCCGCCATCGTGCATGACGGCGAGTGGTACCATGTCGGCACGCCCGAGGCGCTGGCGCTCGCCGAGGCGCGACTCGTCAGCCATCGCACCGAGCGCTAGCGCGGGAGGGCGCGATGCGTCCCGCCGTCTTCACCATCGCCTCGGATCTGCCGTTTCTCGACGCGCTGGTGGCGGGGCTGCTCGCCCAAACCGGCCATGATCCGCTGGCGCTGGCGCGCCAGACCGTTCTGCTGCCGACGCGCCGGGCGTCGCGCGCCTTGCGCGAGGCCTTCCTGCGCGCCAGCGGCGGCAAGGCGCTGCTGCTGCCGCGCCTCGTGCCCGTCGGCGATGTCGATGCCGAGGAGCTGGTGTTCCTCGGCGAGGACGCGGCAGGCGAGGCCAGCTTCGACATCCCGCCAGCGGTGCCGGAGTTGCGGCGCCAGCTCCTGCTCACCCGTCTCGTGCTCGGCTGGGGACGCGCGCGCGGCAGCGGGCCGCTGACCGCAGGCCAGGCGGCGCCGCTCGCGCGCGAGCTGGCGCGCTTCCTCGACGAGGTGCAGAGCGAAGGCTGCGACCTGGCGCGGCTCGCGTCCCTGGTGCCCGCGAACTACGCCGAGCATTGGCAAGAGAGCCTCGCCTTCCTCGCCATCCTCACCGAGCATTGGCCACAGCTGCTCGCGGAGGTCGGCTGCCTCGATCCGGCGGAGCGGCGCAACCGCGTGCTGGCGGCGCAGGCCGAGGCGTGGCGCCGCCAGCCGCCGCGCTACCCGATCATCGCCGCCGGGATCACCGGCGGCGTGGCCGCAGTCGCCGATCTCCTCGC
Organism: Allostellaceae bacterium; assembly: GCA_036394355.1. Taxonomy (GTDB): domain Bacteria; phylum Pseudomonadota; class Alphaproteobacteria; order ATCC43930; family CGMCC-115725; genus DAHUYF01. Next base: position 6,945 of record DASWFH010000365.1, read on the forward strand.
CGTCGTCGCCGGCTTGCCGAACGGCGCCGTGGTGCTGCCCGACATCGATCGCGCGATCGACGCCGAGAGCTGGAGCGAGATTGCCGCCGATCCGGCACATCCGCAGCACCTCCCGGCGCGGCTGCTGCGCCGGCTCGAGATCGAGCCGGCCGATCTCCGCCCCTGGCCGGCGGCGACTTTTCCGGGCGGCCGCAGCATGCGACGGCGCCTCGTCGCCGAGGCGTTGCGGCCGGCGGCGGAGAGCCACCGCTGGCGCGGTCTCGCCGGCCTCGATGCGACGGCGCTCGACGGGCTGATGCGGCTCGACTGCCCCGGCCCGCAGGAAGAAGCCGCGGTCATCGCCCTCCTGCTGCGCCAGCGCCTGGAGCAGCCCGGCGACACCGCGGCGTTGGTCACGCCCGACCGCGGGCTCGCGCGTCGCGTCGCCGCCGAGCTGCGGCGCTGGGACATCGAGATCGACGATTCCGCCGGCGTGCCCCTCAACAAGACGCCGCCCGGCATCTTCCTGCGCCTGGTGCTCGATCTGGCGCGCGAGAGCCTGGCGCCGCTGCCGCTGCTCGCCGCGCTGAAGCATCCGCTGGCCGCCGGCGGAATGGCGCCGGAGGCATTCCGCGCACTGGTGCGGCGGCTCGAGATCGCCGCGTTGCGCGGGCCGCGCCCGGCGCCGGGCAGCGCCGGCCTGCGCGCCGCGCTGGAATCGAAGCACCGCGATCTCGGCGCGTTCATCGACCGGCTCGAGGCGGCGCTTGCGCCGTTGCTCGCGGCATTGACGCAGGAGCCGCCGGTGCGCGCGCTCGTCGCCGCCCATATCGCTGCCGCGGAAGCGCTGGCGGCGAGCACCGAGGAAAGCGGCGCGGCGCGGCTCTGGTGCGAGGCGGCGGGCGAGGCTGCGGCGGAATTCCTCGCCGAGCTGCTGCAGGCCGCCGACAGCCTGCCGCCGCTCGACGGCGCGGGATACCAGGCGCTGTTCGAGGCGCTGCTCGCCGGGCCAGTGGTGCGGCCGCGCTTCGGGCGCCAT
>DASWFH010000366.1:0-4687 GCA_036394355.1 Allostellaceae bacterium
CAGATGCTTCGACTTCATCGGATCCTCGAGCCGCACGCGGCGCAGGATCTCCGGCGCGAAATTGGGAATGCCGGTGACGCGGATTTCGTCGCCCTCGGTGAGCGTGTCGCCGATCCGCAGCGTGCCGTGATTGGGAATGCCGAGGATGTCGCCGGGCCACGCCTCCTCGGCGAGGTTGCGCTCGCGCGCCAGGAAGAACACCGGGTTCTGCACGCTCATCATGCGGCCGCTGCGCGAATGCTTCAGCTTCATGCCGCGGCGGAAGCGGCCGGAGCACAAGCGCAGGAAGGCGACGCGGTCGCGGTGCTGCGGGTCGATATTGGCCTGCACCTTGAAGACGAAGCCGGTGACCTTGCTTTCCGCCGGATCGATGGCGCGGGGCAAGGCCGGCTGCGGCCGCGGCGACGGCGCCAGCTCGGCGATGCCGCGCAGCAGCTCGCGCACGCCGAAATTGTTGAGCGCGCTGCCGAAGAATACCGGCGTCAAATGGCCCTGGCGGTACGATTCGAGATTGAACGGCGGACAGAGGCCGCGCACCAGCGTGACATCCTCGCGCAGCTTCCGCAGCGCCGCCGCCGGCAGCAGCTCGCCGAGCCGGGGATCGTCGAGGCCGGTGCAGCGCACGGGCTGGACGACGCGCTCGCCGCCGCCGCGGGCAAACAGCAGCAGCGTGTCGGCGAAGAGATCGTAGGTGCCGAGAAAATCGCGGCCCATGCCGATCGGCCAGCTCGCCGGCGTCGCCTCGAGCGCGAGCTGGCGCTCGATCTCGTCCATGAGATCGAAAGGATCGCGCCCCTCGCGGTCGAGCTTGTTGACGAAGGTGACGATGGGAACGTCGCGCAGGCGGCACACCTCGAAGAGCTTCAGGGTCTGCGCCTCGATGCCCTTGGCGGCGTCGAGCACCATCACCGCGCTGTCGACGGCGGTCAGCGTGCGGTAGGTGTCCTCGCTGAAATCCTGGTGGCCGGGCGTGTCGAGCAGGTTGAAGACGAGCCCCTCATGCTCGAAGGTCATCACCGCCGAGCTCACGGAGATGCCGCGCTCGCGCTCGATGTCCATCCAGTCCGAGCGCACGCGGCGGCGCTCGCCGCGCGCCTTCACCTCGCCGGCGAGCTGGATCGCGCCGCCGAACAGCAGCAGCTTCTCGGTCAGCGTCGTCTTGCCGGCGTCGGGGTGGGAGATGATGGCGAAGGTGCGCCGTCTGGCGATCTCGGCGGCGAGCGGGTCCATTACGGCCCGCTGTCTAGCCGGGACGGCGCGCGAAAGCAACCGGCCGCGGCGCAACCCGCTCACGAAGATGTGAGAAGAACGCGCCGCGCGCCGGTGCCGGCAGCGTGGTAGGAACGCGCAACGCGCGATTGCGCGCAACCGACAAAGCAGGGAGTGCAACGGCCATGAGATCCATATCACTCGCCATCGGAGCGCTGGTGGCGCTGCTCGCTCTTCCGGCCGTCGCGCAGACGCCAGAGGGCACGCTGACCAACATCCGCGGCAAGGTTGCGAAAGTCGAAGGCAAGACTTTGACGGTGAAGTCGCGCGAAGGCCGCGACGTCGCCGTCACCATGGCCGACAATTTCACCGTCCTCGGCGTCAAGAAGGTGAGCCTGTCCGACATCAAGCAAGGCGACTTCGTCGGCACCGCCGCGGCACCCGGCAAGGACGGCAAGCTGCACGCCCAGGAAGTCCTGCTCTTCCCCGAGTCGGCGCGCGGCACCGGCGAGGGCCACTATGCCTGGGATCTCCGCGGCAAGAACGACAGCATGACCAACGCCACCGTCGCCCAGGTCGCGAGCGTGGCGAAAGGCGACATGACCACCCTGACGCTGAAGCACAAGGACGGCCAGAACGACATCGTGGTCGGCCCGAAGACGCCGGTGGTCACTTTCGCTCCGGACAGCATGAGCCTGCTGAAGCCGGGGGCCGCAATTTTCATCCGCGCGGTGAAGAAGCCCGATGGCACCATCGTCGCGAACCGTGCGATCCTGGAGAAGGACGGCGTCAAGCCGCCGATGTGACGGGCTGGCCGGTCGGCCGGGCGCCGGCCCGCTCGACACCGTGATCTCGGCAGATCGGAAAATCGCGCCGCGCCCACGGGTTAGGGCGAGGTTGCAGATTGCTCCAAACAAATCGGCCGCGCGACGGTTGGGTGGGCGTGCCACGGCGCGACCGGCAGTCGCAGAATAAGCAACAAAACTACCGGGCTTCGCGCTTGATCGGCGGTTGATTGCGCCTAGACTTGGGGATGGCGCAACACAGACGGAGGCTGCCTAACAAGCATGACTCCACCGGATCAGTGCTAGACAGCGCCGGAAACCAGGCTCGGTCGTGTGACCGGGCGGTGAGCTCGCAGAGCCACCCAATCTGAACCCCGCCATCGATGCAAGCATGGCGGGGTTCGCGCGTGTGCGGCGGGCCGCGACATTGACAGAAAATCGGCGCCGCTGTCTTATTCCCCGGGTTTCTCGCCCGGAGGGAGAGCGAGTGTCGTCGGTATTTCGCCTGTCGCGCTATTTCGTCGTTCTCTCCGCGGTTTGGGTGCTGGCGATGGCATGGCGCCTCTATCCGCAGTTCAAGGACACCCTTAGGGATGACGGGCGTCTTGTCACCCTCGAAGCTTATATCGACGACAGTTGCGGCCAGCGCATCGGTCCGGGGGTCGCGAGCTGCCTCGACGAAGCGCGCGCCACGGGCCGCCGGCTGGTCGCGCGGGAGCAGGGGAAGTCGGTTCTCCTCATCGAGGCGCCGCTGCTTGCTTATCTGCTGATCTACGCGCCGGCGCGACTGGCGCTCGACCGCCTGGCCGGCCGCCGCGGGCGGCCGGCCAGCGGGCGCGGACGCGCAGCGCTGGAATGATGCCAGCGCCAGGGGCATCATCGGCAAGCCTGCGGCGATGCCTGGCGCTGGCGCTGCTGGCGTTGGCCGCCGCCATCCTGCCGCACCGGGCTCTGGCGGACGACAAGCTGCATCAGAGCGGCGTCGTCTGGAAGGGGATCGACAACTGCGCGCGGGCGGCGGCCAAGGCCTATCCCGACTACACGGCCGAGGCGCTCGCCAAGCGCGAAGTGCAGCGCCGCCTCTGCCTGCGCCGGAGCAACCTGCCGGGCGGGGACGACGCGCCCGCCCCGCCCGTCGCGAGCGGCGCAGACATTAGCAAATAGGGCTTTTTTGTGATGGCGTGAACCTTTGGGCCGCCCGTTACGTTAAACCTCGGCGTAGACCCGGGCGGGCGGACTTTCGCCCATAAGTCGGGCATAGACACGCGCCAGCCATCGGTATGAGCACATGTCCAATCCCAAAGACTGGTTTCGCCGCCGACCCGCGCTGAACGTCGCAGGCGGGCCAAACGCTGATCCCTTCAACGGCGATGCCGTGCTCGATCTCGGGCACAGCGCCGCCGCGATGCGCGAGCCGCCGCTGCTGAGTGATGCCACGGGGCATCGACTCGCGGAACGCCGCGGCTCCGTGCCGCCGCCGCCACGGTCTGCGCCGCCGCGCCGCGAGGGTGCCACCCTCGACCGCGGCGCCTTTGCTGCGCGGCCGGAGGTCGTCCGGCCGCGATCGGCGGAGATGCCGCACCCGGTGGGCAACGGCGCCGCCTTCGCGCTGCGCCGTGCGCCGACAGCGCCGGCCATCATGCGGCCGCAAGCCGCGGCGAAGCCGCCAGCCGCGCAACCCGAGCCCGAGGCCAAGCCGTTGCCCGAAGCAAAGCCGCAACCGGGGGCCGTGCCACCCCCGCGCGAGATCGCGCGTGCCGCCATCGGCACCGACGACCAGGAGCACGCCGCCTTCACGCTGGCCGCGCCCGGCGTGTCCTGGAAACGCTCGCGTTCACCCGTGACGGAGAATGGCGGCGTCAGCGCACGCCTGCGCGACGCCTTCACGCCGACACGGCCGAAGCAGAATGCGGCCCTCTTCTCGGGCCGCTACAAGCAAATGCAGCGCATCATCGCCGCCATCGAGGAAGAGCGCGCGCACATCGTCCTCTATGGCGAGCGCGGCAGCGGCAAGACCTCGCTGGCCAACGTCCTCGCCGGCAAGGCCGAGGATGCCGGCTATTTCGTGCTGCGCCTGGCCTGCACCTCGGAGCTCAGCTTCGAGGACATCTTCCGCGGAATGCTGCGCCGCATGCCGGCGAGCCTGCTGCCCGACGGCATCGGCGCCACCAGCCGGGCCGGCATCGACAATTTCGACCAGCTGGCGCCCGGGCATGTGGGTGTGGCCGAGCTGGTCGCTCTGTTCGAGCGCATTTACGAGAAGCACGTCATCCTCATCGTCGATGAATACGACCGCATCACGGCCGAGGACACCAAGGCGAAATTCGCCGAGATCATCAAGAACATGTCGGACTCCGCCGTGCCCGTGACCCTGCTCATCATCGGCGTCGCCGACAATGTGCGCGAACTGCTGGGCAAGCATCCCTCGCTGCAGCGCACGCTGGTGACCATACCGATGCCGCTCATGACGCGGCGCGAGATCGACGGCATCATCGCCAGCGGCGAGGAAAAAACCGGTCTGCGCTTCGATCCGGCCGTGCGCCAGCAGATCGCCGACTTCGCGCAGGGGCTGCCCTATCACGCCCAGCTGCTGTGCCTCTTCGCGGCGCGCAATGCGGTGCGCCGGCAGTCGAGCCGTGTCGAGCGCGAGGATCTGCGCTATGCGGTGCAGCGCGCCGCCGAGGAGGCCGAGC
>DASWFH010000367.1:0-1575 GCA_036394355.1 Allostellaceae bacterium
TGGCGGTTGCCCAGCGGCACGACGACGAAATCGCCCGGCTGCAGCGCCAATCCGCGCGGCGCCAGATAATCGTAGACGCCGGCCAGCGGCAGCGGCAACAGCACGCTCAATCGGACAGCGGCTCGCGCCGACGCCGCGGGCGCACCCACGGCGCCGGAACTGGCGTGGCGGTCGGGCATGGGCTACACTCTTAGACGGAAAGCGGCGCGTGCACCAGCCGCCGGAAGATTCAGGCGCAGGGGGACGGATCGCGCATGAAGTTCTTTATCGACACGGCCGATCTTGGGGAGATTCGCGACCTCGCCGCCACGGGTCTCGTCGACGGCGTCACCACCAACCCGTCGCTGGTGGCGAAGACCGGGCGCAACTTCCTCGAGGTGGTGCGCGAGATCTGCGCGATCGTTCCCGGTCCGGTGAGCGCCGAAGTGGCCGCGACCGATCACCCGACTATGCTCGCCGAGGGACGCAAGCTCGCCAAGCTCGCGCGCAACGTCGCCGTCAAGGTGCCGCTGACGCCCGACGGGCTCAAGACATGCCGCACGCTCACCAGCGAAGGCACGATGGTCAATGTGACGCTGTGCTTCTCGGCGGCGCAGGCGCTGCTCGCCGCCAAGGCCGGCGCCAGCTTCATCTCGCCCTTTGTCGGCCGGCTCGACGATGTCGGCAGCGACGGCATGGCGCTGATCCGCGACATCGTCGCGATTTATCGCAATTACCCGCCGCTCAAGACCGAGGTGCTGGTCGCTTCGATCCGCCATCCCATGCATGTGGTGGAAGCGGCGAAGCTCGGCGCGCATGTCGGCACCATGCCGCCCGCCGTGCTGCGCCAGATGTTCGCCCACCCGTTGACCGAGAAGGGTCTCGCCGCCTTCCTGGCCGATTGGGCGAAGACGGGCCAATCGATCCTGGGCCAGGCCAGGGCCGCGGCCGAGTAGAAGGACCAGCGTTTTGGATCGGCCCAAGGATAAGACGCCCCCCGGAGACGCGGCCCGCCCCGCGCTCCCGGCGCGCAGCGTCACCGCCGCCGACATCGTCGCCTATCTGCGCCAGAACCCCGATTTCCTCCTCGCGCATCCCGAGCTGCTGGAGGTGCTGACGCCGCCGAATGTGCAGCGCGGCGAGCGCATCGTCGACATGCAGCATTTCATGGTGCAGCACCAGCGCGCGGAGATCGCGCGGCTCAAGGGGCAGCATCGCGCCCTCGTCGCCGCCACGCGCGCCAATCTCGCCAGCCAGTCGCGCGTCCACTCGGCGGTGCTGGCGCTGCTCGCCGCCAGCAGCTTCGAGCAGCTGATCCAGATCGTCACCACCGACCTCGCCGTGCTGCTCGACGCCGATGTGGTGACCATCGCCGTCGAGTCGTCGGGCCAGCAGCGCCCGCGCCTGACGCACCAGGGGGTGCAGATCCTCGCTCCCGGCACGGTCGACGCCGTGCTCGGCGCCGATCGCGACGTGGTGCTGCAAAGCGACGTCGAGGGCGACCCGAGGCTGTTCGGCGACGGCGCGGGGCTGGTGCGTTCGGTAGCGATGCTCCGCCTGTCGGTGAGCTCGGCGGCGCCGGCCGGGCTGCTCTGC
>DASWFH010000368.1:0-4298 GCA_036394355.1 Allostellaceae bacterium
CACGGCATCGCGCCTGAAAAACGCCTCCCGCCCCGCGCGGAGGCGTTTTGCTTTCCCGCTCCTTCGTTTGTTCCGCTCGCAAAGGATTCCGGCATGGCCAAACGCTCGACTCGCGAAGCTCCCGCACACTCACCCGGCGGCGCCGTGGCGCCGCTGTTCGGGCCGAACTGGCACCCGCTGGCGGTGGAGCGCGAGTCGACGCGCGAACAGAGTTATCTGCGCAAGGTGCGGCCGCAAAGCGACGGACAGCGCGCGCTCATGGCGGCGATCGAGCGCCACGCCCTGACGCTGGCGCTCGGGCCGGCGGGCACCGGCAAGACCTATCTCGCCATCACCGCCGCGGTCGAGGCGCTCGAGGGCGGCAAGGTTGGCCGTATCGTGCTTACCCGCCCGGCGATCGAGGCCGGCGAGAGCCTGGGCTTCCTGCCCGGCGACCTGCACGAGAAGCTGGCGCCCTATCTGCGACCGCTCTATGACGCGCTCAACGAGCGCATCGGCGGCAAGCGGCTGCGCCAGTTCATGACCGAGGGCGCGATCGAGATCGCGCCGGTGGCATATATGCGCGGCCGCACGCTCAACAACGCGTTCGTCGTCATCGATGAGGCGCAGAACTGCACCTACGGCCAGATCAAGATGCTGCTGACGCGGCTGGGCTGGCATTCGACCATGATCCTCACCGGCGACCCCGACCAAAGCGACCTGCTCGACGGCCTCTCCGGGCTGTCGGACATCGCGCGCCGCCTCGAGGCGGTGCCGGAGATCGCCGTGGTTCGCCTCAACGATCGCGACATCGTGCGCCATCCGCTGGTCGCCGGCATGCTCACGGTCCTCTAGGCACTGGCCGATGCCCGGCGCCGTCGCCATCCGCCACGTCGCGTTCGAGGATCTCGGCGCCTTCGCCGCGGTGCTCGAGCACGGCGGCTGGACGATCTCCTATCGCGATGCCGCGGTCGACGACCTCGCCGCTGCCGAGGTGGCGGCGGCGGATCTGCTGGTCGTGCTGGGCGGGCCGATCGGCGCCTACGAGGAAGAGCTCTACCCCTTCCTGAAGGACGAGCTGCGCGTCATCGAGCATCGTCTCGCCGCCGGCCGGCCGGTGCTCGGCATCTGCCTCGGCAGCCAGCTCATGGCGCGCGCGCTGGGGGCGCGCGTCTATCCCGGCACGGGCAAGGAGATCGGCTGGGCGCCGCTGCAGCTCACCGAGGCCGGTCGCGGCTCCTGCTTGGCGCCGCTCGGCGACGGCACGCCGGTGCTGCATTGGCACGGCGACACGTTCGACCTGCCGCAAGGCGCGGGCCTGCTCGCCTCGACGCCGCGCTACAAGAACCAGGCCTTCGCCTGGGAGCGCCACGGACTCGCCCTGCAATGCCATCTCGAGGCGACCGCCACCGGGCTCGAGCGCTGGTATATCGGCCATGCCTGCGAAGTGGCCGCAACCCCCAGCCTTTCCGTGCCGGTGCTGCGTGCGGAGGCCCGGCATTGGGCGCCGCCGCTTGCGCCGCGCGCCGCGCAATGCCTGGAGTCCTGGCTTGAAGGCTTGCCGCCGCGCTGACGATCAGTCGCGGACGCCGGCGCGGCGCGGAAATCGGGTTGCCGGGGCAGGGCCGGCAAAATATAAGACGTCAAGCAATTGCAGGAACCTTCGGAAGGCGGCATGCCCATTGCCGGGTCGATCTCGCTGCCGCGGCCGCCCGTCCGCGGCCAGCTGAAACAGATCGCACGCCGGATCGGCGGCGCGGCGCCCCGGTGCCTGGCGGCCACCGCTCTGGCGCTGGCGCTCGTCGCCGTCGCCAGCCGCAGCGCGCGGGCGGACGGCGTTCCGGCGCCCGCTTCCGGCGCGACCGCGATCCTGACGCATTACGAATCGTTCGTGCTGTCGAATTGCACCCCTTGCGTCAGGGAGACCTATCCGGTCGCCACCATTCCCGTCGCGGCGACGAAAGCGCCCGATTTCCCACGCAGCGCCGGCATGCCCGCCACGACGACGCGGGCGGGCGAGGTCGCCTTCGAGCTGCTGCGCGCCTATCCTTTGGGACGGATGAATCAGCAGCATTTGGCGATGCGCGTCGCCTTGTCGGTGACGACCGGGCTGCAGGGCCAGACCTATTCGCTGGGGACGGCGCTGGTGGACGAGGCCGACGTTCCCGAACTCGCCGGAACGATCGCCGACATGGCCGGAGCGGTCGGCTCTGCCGCCGCGCGCTCCGCCGCGGAGGTGGGTGACCTCGAATTTCACGGCGATACCATGCGCATCGGCGTCATCCGGATTCGCGATGAATCGATCGTCTACATTCAGGCGTGGTCCTCGAGCGATCTGCCGCGGCTGGCCCTGAAGCAAGTCTGGGAGGTGCCGAGCTTGTACCTCCCGGTGAGCGACTTCTCCGCGCTGCGCCGCGCCGTCGAGCAGGTCAACAGCAAGATCCGGCAGATGCGCGCCCCGTGACCGAAGGGTCGCCGAGGACGCCGGTGGGCGCGCGCCCTGACATCGACCGTGGCGGGAGGGTTTTCGGGCCGATCATGCAGCAGCGAATCGCGACCTATGTCGCCGCGCCGTTGATGACCCTGTGTCTCATCGCCGCGCAAGCCGTCGCGCAGTCGCGGTCGGTCGACCTTGTCATCAGCAACGGAGAGCTGCCGCAAGACCAGCGGCTGGTCGCGGTCTCGCAGGGCGACGAGCTGACGCTGCGCCTCACCAGCGACAAGCCGGTCGCAGTTCATCTGCACGGCTATGACATCGAGGAGAAGCTGTCGCCGGGCGCAACCGTGCTGTTGCGCTTCACCGCGCGGGCGACCGGCCGCTTCCCGATCGAGGTGCATGGCGACCGGCGCGGCGACGAGAAGGTGATCGGCTATCTCGAGGTCCGGCCGCGGTGAGGCTCGCGACGCCGGGCGTTATGCGTCTGCGCCTCCTCGCGTGCTGCACCGTCGGCGGCGCGTTTGCCGCCGTCGCCGCCGGCAGCGCTGGCGCGCATGGCTTCGGCCAGCGCTACGACCTGCCCGTGCCGCTCGGGCTTTGGATTGCGGGAGCGGCGGCTGCCGTCGCGTTCTCCTTCGTCGCCATCGGCCTCTTCATGCGATGGCGGCCGAGCGCCGCGCGCTATCCGCGCCTCAACCTGCTGCGGTGGCCGCTCGGTCGCCTTGTCGCCGCCCGGCGCACGCGCCTCGTGGCGCAAATCCTGTCGCTGGCGCTGCTGCTGGTCATCGTCGCCGCCGGGCTCTTCGGCGACCAGACGCCGACGCGAAACCTGGCGCCGACCGCGATATGGATCGTGTGGTGGGTGGGGTTCGCCTATCTATCGGCGCTGGTCGGCAACATATGGGCGGTGATCAATCCTTGGGCCGCGGCATTCGCGTGGGTCGAGGCGGCCGCGCGGCGCTGTCCCGGCGCGCCGCGGCCGACGCTCGGCCTGCGCTGGCCGGCGCGCCTGGGCGCGTGGCCGGCCAGCGCGCTTTTCGCCGCCTTCGCGTGGACCGAGCTGGTCTTCAGCGGCCGCGCGATCCCCGCCCAGCTCGGGCTCCTGGTCATCTTCTATTCCGTCGTGACCTGGGCGGCGATGTTCCTGGTCGGGCGGACCGCGTGGCTGCAAAACGGCGACCCGTTCGCGGTGGCGTTCGGCATCCTCGCGCGGTTCGCGCCGATGGAGATCCGCACCGGGGCGCGGCTGTGCCCGTGCCCCGGCGGCGAAGGGGGCGATGGCGGCGAGAACTGCATGAACTGCAGCGACTGCTTCGATCGCGCGCCGCCGGCCGAGCGCGAATGGAACCTGCGGCCCGTCGGCGTCGGCTTGCTGCGGACGAGCGACATCACGCCGTCGATGGTCGTGTTCGTGCTGCTGATGCTTTCCGCCGTCACCTTCGACGGTTTCACCGCGACCCCGCTCTGGGCGACAGTCGAGAACGCGCTCTACCACGCCCTGCCGGGACCCGGCGCGACGCGGCTCGCCGTCATCGGCACGGCCGGGCTGGCGTTGTTTGCCGTCGCCTTCATCGTCGTCTACCGCTTCTTTGCCTGGTGGATGGCGGTCGCGGCCGGCGGCGAGCTCGCCGCGGCAACCACGGCCCGCCTCTTCGTGCTGTCGCTGGTGCCGATCGCCATCGCCTATCACCTGGCGCACGACTTCACCTATCTGCTGATCCAGGGCCAGCTGATCGTCCGCCTCGGCTCGGATCCCCTCGGCTTCGGCTGGAACCTCCTGGGCACCGCGCATTACCGGCCCGACATCGACGTCGTCGGCGCGCGCTTTGCGTGGTACTCGGCGGTGATCGCCATCGTGCTCGGCCATGTCATCGCCGTCGCC
>DASWFH010000369.1:0-8263 GCA_036394355.1 Allostellaceae bacterium
GTCACCATCGACGCCGACGGCTACATTCAGGTCACCGACCGCTCCAAGGACGTGATCAAGTCGGGCGGCGAGTGGATCAGCTCGATCGACCTCGAGAACGTCGCGGTGGCGCACCCGGCCGTGGCCGAGGCCGCGGTGATCGGCGTGCGCCATCCCAAATGGGACGAGCGGCCGCTGCTCATCGTGCAGAAGAAGAGCGGCGCCGAGGTGACGCGCGAGGAGCTGCTCGCCTTCTACGACGGCAAGGTCGCCAAGTGGTGGGTCCCCGACGATGTCGTCTTCGTCGAGAGCCTACCGCACACCGCCACCGGCAAGCTGCTCAAGACCAAGCTGCGCGCGGATTTCCACGATCACCGCCTGCCCACGGCATGAGCCGGGCAGCCGCCCGTTGGCGAGTAGGGGGGCGCTCCCTATGTTCCCAAGCGAACCTGCGGCACGGCAGGACGGCGCGGCGGCAGCTCCAGCGGAGGTTCTGATGCGGCACTTGGCGATCGCTCTGGCCCTGGCATTGGCGGCCACCACCCTCGGCGCCTGCGTCGTGCCACCGGAGAACGACCCCCACAACCTGCCCTACAGCCTGTGGCCCAGCGACAGCCCCGCGGTGATGCAGTACAGCACCAACCCCTATCCGTCGCTGACCGCGCCGCCGCTCTACGCGCCCCCCGGTGGGAGAGACTGACCCGCCCCTTCGACGGCCCGACGGCCATTTCGCCGGCCCCTAGCTGGCGGCCCGGCCTACGCCCTTAGAGACGGCTGGCGTGCTTCGGCGCTTGTGCTAGGATCGCCGGCAAGAAAATGAATAAGTAAATGTCCGGAGGAGCGCGATGGCAGAGAACGCGGTGCAACAGCGCGTCGAGCGCCCATGGCTTGTCAATCTGCAATGGGCAATAGCACTGGTCTGCGGCGCTGTTGCCGTGTGGGCCCTCGGCGGTCCTTGAAGGCGCTCGGCCGGCTCGCGCTAGCCGCTGGCTTCTGGTTAAGCTAGGTTACCCGCGCGATGGGCTGTTGCTGGCTCCACGCCCTGATCGAGAGGTCCGCGATGTTGCACGCCCTGGGAAGCCGCTTGCTGCGTGCGGGCCTGCTGCTGCTCGGCGGCGCCTCCGCCTGTCACACCATGGAGGGGCTGGGCCAAGATCTCTCCGCCCTCGGCGACAAGCTCAGCTCCAAGCCCCAGGAGCACGCCCACTGATCCTCGGTGCCGCCGGCGCATCCTCGTCAGCGGGCGCTCCGGCCGGGCGAGGGGCGGACACCCTCAAGAACTCGCGGGCGCGCGCAAAATCGTTTCGCGCCGCTTGCCCGCTTCGAGTCGCGACAGGACATAAGCGGCCCTCGACCCGCATTTGAAACGAGGCCGGTCGAGCCCGTCGCTTTGATGAAATTCAGCGACGAATTTTGTGCAAAGCCGCGGCGAATATTGGCCGGCGGCCGGCCAATCCGCGCGGCTGCTGCGGGCTAGCCAAAAAATGACACGCGCCCCATTGCTTAATTAACTCTTACGATTGTACGAAGCTCCCTTTCTGAGAGGGGGCGCTCCAAAGGGGCCTCGACCGTGTTGCCCTAAGGACGGAGAAGCGATGCGCGACGAGCGAATATTGCCCCGGGTCTCCTGCCTGCGTCGCCGCGCCGATAATTGCCGGCGGCTGGCGCGCATGCAGCGCGATCCGTCGATCGCCAACCAGCTCAGAGGGCTCGCCCGCCGCTACGATGCGGAAGCCGCGGTGGAGGCGACGCACGCCGCCTTGCGGCGCATCCGCGGATTGGCCTCGCGCTAGGCGTAGACCAGCGCGAAATAGACCACGTAGAGCCAGCTCAAGATGCCGTGGATGATCGCCCACAGGATCGAGTGATTGTTGGTATAGGAGATCGCGATCGCCAGCGCCGAGCCGAAACTGACACCGTATTTCGCGCTCTCGACCCGAACGCTGTAGCCGCGGCCATTCATGCGCTTTCTCCTGCAGGCGTGCCTCGGGTCATCTCTAGCACACCCGCCGGCGCGCGGCAGGCGCGCCAAAAAAGAAGCCCCGCACGGTGTGCAGGGCTTCAAGTGATCTTACCCGTTAGAGGATGTCTCGCCGAATCGAGCGAGACGATGCACGCTACTACCCGAGCGCGCATCGCGTCGGTGACATTTATGGGACCACGCGCATATGGGACCACGCGCATCGCCTGTCGCCGGCGATCATCCGCTCGCCGCAGATTTTTCCGCAGCCGGATCGTGAGGCGTCACACTCAGGCAACGGAGGGCAAGTTCCCGACGCCGCTTGGGAGGCAAGCTCATCCGATGATCGTCGCGGGTCGCACGCGACGGGCACCGTCCACACACCGGTGCAGCTGTTGCCGGTGCCGGGTGAGGGGATTGAACCCCCGACCTTCGGTTTACAAAACCGCTGCTCTACCGCTGAGCTAACCCGGCATCGGGGCTGCCCGTCTTAACCCGTCGGCCGGGCGCGACGCAAGGCGCTGACGCATGGCGGCGCGCGTCCGCGGCTCGAGGGGCGGCGCTCTTGCACCGGCGGCGCCCGTTATCCCCGGTACTCATTGTGGTGGATAAATCGGCGCGCGGCTTGCCCTGCGTCGCGCAGGCCGTTAGCCTCTTCCTCCTTCGGGCATATGAGCACCCAGCCAACGGGGCCACACATCCCGCGCTGAAGAGCGCTGGATCCGCTGGAAGGTTTTACTTCCGAGCCAAGGACAACGGGAGCGGGAATGACCGAGGCCGAGGAGTGGAGGATGTACATCGCCGAGCTTCGCCAGGTCGCGGCGCGGGCCGATGACGCCGAGCGGCAGCGCAAGCTGCTCGATCTCGCCGAGCGCTGGACGCAATTCGCCGATGAGCTGAGCGGGGCGGAACAGGATCGGCACTAAGCCCGCCGCGTCGCGCGTGCGACTGAGCCATCGCGGCCGCCCGCACCAGCCACGATAAGGACGTGACGTCGCGCGCGCCCGAGGCGTCAGGCGGCGCGAATGCCCGCCAGGAACTTGCTGATCTCGGCGCGCAGGCCTTCCGCCTGCTCGGCCAGCTCGCGCGCCGAGGTGAGCACGTTGTTGGCGGCGAGCCCGGTGGCGTTCGCAGCCTGGTCGACGCCGGTGATGGTGCGGGTGACCTCGCCGGCGCCACGCGCCGCCTGTTGCGTGTTGCGGGTGATCTCCTGCGTGCTCGCGCCCTGCTCCTCGATCGCCGCGGCGATCGAGGCGGCGATGTCGTTGACCTCGGCAATGGTGCGGTCGATGCGCATCATGGCCTCGACCGCGCCCTTGGCCGTGCCCTGCATGGCATTGATCTGCGCGCCGATCTCGTCGGTCGCCTTGGCCGTCTGCGTGGCCAGGCTCTTCACTTCCGAGGCGACCACGGCAAAGCCCTTGCCGGCCTCGCCCGCGCGCGCCGCCTCGATGGTGGCGTTCAAGGCGAGCAGATTGGTCTGCGACGCAATGTCGTTGATGAGCTGCACCACTTGGCCGATCTTCTGCGCAGCGTGGTCGAGCTCCTGCATAGTGGCGCCAGTATGCGCCGCCTCTTGCACCGCGCGCGTGGCGATGTCGCTGGTCTTCGCCATCTGGCGGCTGATCTCGGTGATCGAGGACGACATCTCTTCCGTCGCCGCGGCGACAGTCTCGACATTCTCGGCGGCCTCGGCTGCGGCGCCGGAGACGGCGGCAGCCTGGCTGCGCGTCTGCTCCGCGGTGGCGGACATGCTCTCCGCCGTCGCCTTCATCCGCCCCGACGCCGTCGCCAGCACGCTGAGCGCGCCCTGCACCGAGCGCTCGAATGCGGCGATGCGCTCCTCGATGCGGCTCTGCCGCGTCGTCTTGCGCGATTCCTCCTCGCGGCGCTGCGTCTCGAGGCGCTGCGTCTTCGTGGCGTTCTCCTTGAACACCACGACCGCCGCAGCCATGGTGCCGACTTCGTCGCGGCGCTCGACCGCCGGCACTTCGATGTCGTGGTCGCCGCCGGCTAGGCTGCGCATTGCCGTGGTCAAGGTCTTGATGGGGACGCTGATGCGTCGCGCCAGCACGGCCGCGAGCAGCGCCAGCAGGCCGGCGACGAGCGCGCCCGCGACCAGGATCAGCTGCGTCAGCCGCTCGCCGCGCGCCAGCGCGCCGTCGATGTCGGTGTCGATCTCGACGATGCCGCGCACGTCGCCCAGCTTCCAATCGGTCTTGGGCGAGCCCGGGAAAGTATTGTGACAGTTGACGCAGGACTGGTCGACGAGCTTGTCGGCGACGCCGACGCGCACGATTTCCTTGCCGTCGATGGTCTCGCGGCGCGAGAACACGCGGTCGGGATTGGCCGAGAGGTAATTCCACGCGTCGGTGCCGAAGGCATCGAGCTTGCGGCCGGCGCGGTTCGGGAAGGGGTAGGGGCTGTAGAGCTTGAAGCTGGCGCCGGCGGATTTGAACGCGTCGCTCAGATCATGGATCATGGTGGCCGGCAAGGGGATCGCGTCAGGCTTGTCGCGATACTCGTTGGTCGCCTTGAAGGCGCCGGTGCTGGTGACCTTGGCGACGACGACTTTGCTGTAATAGGTGCGCGCCGTGCGGAAGCCGTCGACCAGCTGACGCGCCGATTCCACCGCGCTCTCGACGGCGTTCTCGCTCACCACCGGCGGCAGCAAAATCGCCGCCGCGACGAGCGCCAACCCGCTGACGATCGGTATCGGCAGCAGCATCTGCCAAATGATACTGTGCCGCTCCGAGCGCATCTGGGGAATCCTTCCAGTTGCGTTTCTACTCGATTCCACTTAAAGAACGGTAAAATGAAGACACTCTACTATTGTAATTGCCCGGCAATTTCTACGCGAATGGACTGACGGCGAAGTAGAGCAAAGAAATCAGCGGCGGAAGAGGCTCCGGCGCCGCGCGTGCATCAGCACGGCGGCGAGGTCCCAGGGCGCGACGCGCGACTCCCGGGCAAGATCCTCGGGCGCGAACAGCCGTCGCCCTGCGCCCTCGTGCTGCACCATCGCTCGCTCGTCGCGCTCGCTGATCGGCACGGCGAAGAAGCTCATGCGGTCGAAGCGCGGCGGCACGAACGGCAGCTCGACGACCATCTCGCTGAAGGCGGCGATCTCAGCCGCGTCGAATTCGAGCTCCTCGATGAGCTCGCGACGCATCGCCGCCGCCGCCGTCTCGCCGTGATCGACGGTGCCGCCGAAGAGCGCCCAATGGCCGGGCAGGAGGATGGTCGGCTTGTCGTCGCGCAGCTGCATGAGGTAGCGCCCGTCGGGCGTCACCAGGAGCGCCGCGGCGCACCAGCGCGCGACCGGCGGCGCGACGCTCACCGGCCGCGCCGCGTCAGCTCGTAGAGCGCGATCGCGGCCGCGTTCGAGACGTTGAGCGAGGCCGGCTCGCCGCGCGTCGGTAGGCGCGCCAGGAGATCGCAGCGCTCGCGCGTCAGGCGGCGCAGGCCGCTGCCCTCGGCGCCCAGCACCAGCGCCACGCGCGCGCCGGCATCGGTGTCGGTCAGGCTCGCCGCCGCGTCCTCCTCGAGGCCCACGCACCAGAAGCCCGCCTCCTTGAGGCGGTCGAGGCTGCGCGCGAGATTGGTGACGCGCAGCAGCGGCACCGCTTCGAGGGCGCCCGACGCCGCCTTGGCAAGCGCGCCGGTCACTGGCGGCGCGCCATGCTCGGGGACGATCACGGCGCGCGCGGCAAAGGCCGCGGCGGAGCGCAGCACCGCACCGATATTGTGCGGGTCGGTCACCTGATCGAGCAGCACGATGATGTGCGGCCCCGCGGCCTCGGCGATGCCGTCGAGCACGTCGTCGATGTCACGCGCAGGCAGCGGCTCGGCGGCGAGCGCCATGCCCTGATGCACCGCGCCCTGCGGCAGCAGCATCTCGAAGCCGCGGCGATCAAGCACCTCGGGCGCTCCGGCGGGCAGCCGTGCCGTCGCGGCCGCCGCCAGGCCGCGCAACGCCGCCGTCGTCTCCGGCAGGGCGATCAGCCGACGCACGCGCCGCGCCGGGTTGGCGAGCGCCGCGGCGACGGCATGCCGGCCGTAGAGCCACGGCCCATGATCGCGCGCGGGCGCGGCGGCGCGCGGCGGAGCGGCTGGGCGCGGCGCGGCGGTCGCCGGGCGGCTGAGGCGCGGCGCCTTCGCGGGCAGCGGCACACCACTGCGGCCCGGGTGGCGCTCATCCGAACGCGGGCGCTGCGGTCGTCTTTTCATCGCTGTCCTCATCGAGCGGCGCAGAGCATAGCCTCTCGCGCCGCGACGACAAGGATTTGCTGCGTCAGCCGGCCTCGGGCAGTGCGTCGAAGGCGACGGAGATGCGCGTCTCCGCCGCGGAGAAGGCCACCGTGCTGTGATAGAAATAGGACGGGAACAGCAGCATCACCCCTTCGCGGGGCTCGATGAAGCGCACGTCCGGGCGCCCGGCGTGGTGGAAGCGCGGCGACGGCCGGCCGATCTCGAACCAGCCGGCATGGTCCGCTTGCGCGCCGGCGGCGAAAACGGGAACGCGCACGTAATAGACGCCGCTGACATAGCCGCTGTAATGGACATGCGGCGCCAAGCTGCCATCGCGGTCCAGCACGGTCGCTTGCGCGATCGGCCGCCAGCGGCGCGGCGGGCGGGCAAGATAGGGATGGTCGGGCGAAAGCTGCGCGACGGCGGCGAAATAATCGGCGATTTGCGCGCGGATCAAGGCTTCGAGCGCGACCAGCGGCCCGCTCGGCCTGTCGAAGAGCTCGCCGGTGGTCCTGAAGGCGGGCCCGTGATAGTGCACATCGCTGCGCCCAGGCACGGCGAGCGTGGGGTCGGCGAGAAGATGCTGCATGAGTGCCGCGTTGAACGCGTCGATGCTGGTATAGCCGGGCGGCGGCGCGGTGATGGCGACCCGCCGCAGGAAGCGGTCGAGATCGACCAGGCGGCGCGCGCCGGCGCGGTCGCCGATCTCGTCGAGCGCCACCGCCTTGAGGCCGATCGCCTCGAGCGCGCCCGGCTCGATGTCGAGCCAGGCGTCGCACAGGGCGATGGTGCCCCGCGCGTCCTGCGCCGTCAGCAGCGAGTTGGTCAGGTTGCGGTAGATCTGCGGCCAGCCGGGCTTCAGCACGAGCGCGCGGCGGTAGGCGGCAATGGCGTCGTCGAGCTGGCCGGCGCCCTCGAGCGCGATGCCGAGGTTGCGATGGAGTTCGGCGTCATCGGGCGCGAGGCGCAGCGCCTGGCGGAAGGCCTCGGCCGCCTCCACATGGCGTCCCAGCGACTGCAGCGCCGCGCCGAGGTTGTTCCAGATCGGCAGAATGTCGGGACCGTAGGCCGCGGCGCGCCGGTAGGTGGCGATGGCCTCTTCCGTGCGGCCGAGCCGGCGCAGCGCGTTGGCGAGATTGTAGCGAAGATCGGCGGCATCGGGCTTGAGCTTGACCGCGAACGCGAGAAAGGCGACCGCTTCGGCGGCATCGTCGAGTTGGAGGGCGAGCAGTCCGGCGAGGCCGAGCACCGCGGGCTGCGATGGCAGCGCGGCGAGCAGCTTGCGGCAGGCGGCCAGCGCCTCGCGCCAGCGCGCCGCACGGTAGAGCAACACCGCCTGGCGCCAGAGCTGCGCCAGCGCCGGGTCGTTGGCCGCTGGCTGCGTCCGCCGCGGCTGATCCCCGTTCGCTTGCCCGCCTTCAGTCATGCCGAAATCTATCGGCAGCCAGCGCGGCGCTGACGCGCTAATTTCGAATGGCACTTCCCTGTTTGCGTGCGGGGATGCAAAAAACGGTCGGCCCTATAACCTTGCCTTCTGCTCGAGGGGGTGGCGAGCGGCACGATCAGCGGCACAAAGCCGCCTTGACCAATTGACAAATGCGGTCGGAGACCTTAATACCCGCCATCCGCTGCGCCGGCCGGCAAGCGATCGCGGAGGGGTTGCCGAGCGGTTAAAGGCAGCAGACTGTAAATCTGCCCTCTTCGGAGTTCGCTGGTTCGAATCCAGCCCCCTCCACCAATCGCTGCGGGTCGACGAGCAGGCAGTCGGCGTAGGCATTCAGGTAGGCGCAAGGCAATGGCGGTCCTCGCGGGCGGGTGTAGCTCAATGGTAGAGCTCCAGCCTTCCAAGCTGGCTACGTGGGTTCGATTCCCATCACCCGCTCCAGCGCCGCACCACAAGCGATCGCTCCTCTAGCGACAGGAAGCCGGGAACATGGCGAAGGCGAAGTTTGCGCGGACGAAGCCGCACTGCAATGTCGGGACGATTGGTCACGTGGACCATGGGAAGACGTCGCTGACGGCGGCGATCACGAAGGTACTGGCGGAGACGGGGGGCGCGACGTACACGGCGTA
>DASWFH010000370.1:0-1838 GCA_036394355.1 Allostellaceae bacterium
ATGGTGACGTGGTCGGCATAGGCCTTGGCGACGCCGGCGGCGATGGTGCCGACGCCGATCTCGGAGACGAGCTTGACGCTGATCCGCGCCTGCGGGTTGGCGTTCTTGAGGTCGTGGATGAGCTGCGCCAGATCCTCGATCGAGTAGATGTCGTGATGCGGCGGCGGCGAGATCAAGCCCACGCCGGGGGTGGATTGGCGCACCCGCGCGATCCAGTCATCGACCTTGTGGCCGGGCAGCTGGCCGCCTTCGCCGGGCTTGGCGCCCTGCGCCATCTTGATCTGCAGGTCGCTGGCGTTGACGAGATATTCGATGTTGACGCCGAAGCGGCCCGAGGCGACCTGCTTGATCGCCGAGCGCATGGAATCGCCGTTGGGCAGCGGCTTGTAGCGCTGCGGGTCCTCGCCGCCCTCGCCGGTGTTCGACTTGCCGCCGAGCCGGTTCAAGGCGATCGCCAGCGTGGTGTGCGCCTCCCAGGAGATCGAGCCGAACGACATGGCGCCGCCGGAGAAGCGCTTGACGATCTCCGACGCGGGCTCCACCTCGTCGAGCGGGATGGGGCTCTCGGCGAGGTTGAAGTCGAGCAGCGCGCGCAGCGCGATGACGCCGGCATCCTGCTCGCCGACGCGCTTGGTGTATTCCTTGAAGCCGCGGTAGTCGCCGGTGCGCACCGCGTGCTGCAGCAGCGACACCGTCTCGGCGTTCCAGATATGCGTCTCGCCATGCACGCGGAACAGGATCTCGCCGCCGGGGTCGAGCGCGTCGCGGTAGTTCGGCGCGTCGCCATAGGCGAGGCGATGGCGCCGCACCGTCTCCTCGGCGATCTCGTCGAGGCCGACGCCTTCGACCGGCGAGACGGTGCCGGTGAAATAACGGTTGAGGAAGGCGCTCGACAATCCCACGGCGTCGAAGATCTGTGCGCCGCAATAGGACTGGAAGGTGCAGATGCCCATCTTGGACATCACCTTCATGATGCCCTTGGCGACGGCCTTTATATAGCGCTTATGCGCCTCCTCGGGCGCGACGTCGCCCAGCTCGCGGCGCAGCGAGGAGATGGCGTCGAAGGCGAGATAGGGATTGATCGCCTCGGCGCCGTAGCCGGCGAGCAGGCAGAGATCATGCAGCTGCCGCGCCTCGCCGGTCTCGACCACCAGCCCGACCTCGGTCCTGAGGCCGCCGCGGATGAGGTGGTGGTGCACCGCCGCCACGGCGAGCAGCGAGGGAACCGCGATGTGCTCGGCGTCGACGGCGCGGTCGGAGAGGACCAGCAGGTTGTGGCCGGCGCGCACGACCTCTTCGGCGCGGCGGCAGATCTCGTCGAGCGCGCGCCCCATCCCGGCGGCGCCCTCGGCGGCGTCGTAGCAGATCGACAGCGTATAGGTCTTGAACTTGCCGCCGGTGTTGTCCTCGATGCGGCGGATCTTCTCGAGGTCGACGTTGGTCAGGATCGGCTGCTTCAACTCGAGCCGGATGTGCTTGCCGCCGGTCTCGAGGTCGAGCAGGTTCGGCCGCGGCCCGACCAGCGACACCAGCGACATCACCAGCTCTTCGCGGATCGAGTCGATCGGCGGGTTGGTGACCTGGGCGAAGCGCTGCTGGAAATAGTCGAACAGCATCTTCGGGCGATGCGACAGCACGGCGAGCGGCGTGTCGCGCCCCATCGAGCCGACCGTGTCGTCGCCGACCAGCGCCATCGGCTGCAGGAAGAACTTCAGATCCTCCTGGGTGTAGCCGAAGGCCTGCTGGCGGTCGAGCAGCACGCCCGCGGGGGGCGCCATCGGCGCGATCTCGTCGGGCAGCGTCTCGAGCCTGATCTGCGTCTCGTCGAGCCACTTCCG
>DASWFH010000371.1:0-2749 GCA_036394355.1 Allostellaceae bacterium
ACGCCGACGGAGGCGGCGAAGGAGTACGCGAAGCCGTTCTGGGTCGGCTGAGAGTTGTCCGATTAATCGGGTCATCTGCATCTTCCGTCGTTATTCCCGCGCCCTTCGACGGGCTCAGGAGCGGGAATCCAGTGGGCGGCCCTGGGTCCCGCTTGAGAGCGTGTGAATTTGTCGGTGGCGCGGGATCAACAGCGTTGCGTCCTTCGACAGGCTCAGGATGAGGAGCATCGGGTCTGCCATCTATGGCAGGGGCCACGAAGAAAATCGCCTCATCCTGAGCCTGTCGAAGGACGCACCCTGGTTTTGCAGCTCTCATTCCAGCAGAACCCGATTTCTTCACACGCTCTTACGCGGGGACGACGGCAGGGTGGTATGCATCTGATCGGATGATGCTCCAGCCCCTCGCCTTCTGTCGCCGCCGGGTTTGCTGCTAGACTGCGCGCGGGGAGGGTGGCGATGGCGGTCCGCGCCGAGGAGCAGAAGAACGAGGCGGTCGAGGCGGTGGCGGCGCTGGCGACGCGGCGGCTGGGCGATGGCCGCGCGGCGGCGGTCGCGCGCTTCGTGCGCCGCTTCTATTCGCATGTGCCGCCCGAGGACATCCTCGACCGCGCGCCCGAGGATCTCTACGGCGCGGCGCTCAGCCTGTGGCGCTTCGCCGAGACGCGGCAGCCCGGCCGCGCCAAACTGCGCGTCATCGATCCGCGCGCCGAAGAGGAGGGCTGGCGCTCGCCGCGCACAATCGTCGAGATCGTCAATGACGACATGCCCTTCCTCGTCGATTCCGTGACCGCGGCGCTGGCGGGAGAGGGCTTCGCCGTCCATCTCGTGATCCATCCGATCCTGCGCGTCGAGCGCGACGCCCAGGGCAGGCTCGCCGCGCTGCTCGACGATGCCGCGGGCAACGGCAATGGCGCGGCCTTGCGCGAATCCCTCATGCATGTCGAGATCAGCGCCGAGAGCGGCGGCGCGCGCCTCGACGCGCTCGCCCCGGCGCTCGAGGGCGTGCTCGGCGAAGTGCGCGCTGCGGTCGCCGATTGGGCGGCGATGCGGGCGCGCCTCCAGCGCGTCATCGCCGACCTCGCCGAGGAGCCGCCGCCGCTGGCCGAGGCGGAGCGCGAGGAAGCCGCCGATTTCCTCGCCTGGCTCGACGACGCCAACTTCACCTTCCTGGGATTCCGCGAGTACCGCTTCGGCGCCGGCGAAGGCAGCCTCGACATCGTCCCTGGCAGCGGCCTCGGCATCCTGCGCGACGATTCCTATCCGGTGTTCGACGGCTTGCGCAATTTCGCGACCTTGCCGCCCGATGTGCGCCAGTTCCTGCGCGAGCCGCGCCTCTTGCTCATCACCAAGTCCAACCGCCGCGCGCGCGTGCATCGCCCCGTGCACATGGACGCGATCTGCATCAAGAGCTTCGATGCCGAGGGCCGCGCCGTGGGCGAGCGGCTCGTCGTCGGCCTCTTCACCTCGCTCGCCTACAGCCGCAGCCCGCGCGCGATCCCGCTGCTGCGCCGCAAGGTCGAGCGCACGCTCGAGCGCGCCGGCTTCGACCCGGCGAGCCATGACGGCAAGGCGCTGCTGCACATCCTCGACACCTATCCGCGCGACGAGCTGTTCCAGATCGGCGAGGACGAGCTGCTGGAAACGGCGCTGGGCATCCTCCATCTCCAGGAGCGCCAGCGCATCGCCCTGTTCGTGCGCCGCGACCCGTTCGAGCGCTTCGTCTCCTGCCTCGTCTACGTGCCGCGCGAGCGCTACGACACGGCGCTGCGCCAGCGCTTCGCCACCATCCTCAAGCATGTCTTCTCCGGCACCGTCGACACCTTCAACACGCAGCTCGACGACTCCGTGCTGGGCCGCGTGCATTTCATCATCCGAACGACGCCGGGCCGGCTCGGCGCGATCGACGTCGCCGCCATCGAGCGCGACCTCGCCGAGGCCGGGCGGAGCTGGGCCGAGCGCATCGGCGAGGCGCTCGGCGCGGCCGAGGGCGAGGCGGCGGGGTCGGCGCTGCTGCGCCGCTATGCCGACGCCTTCCCCACCGCCTATCGCGAGCGCTTCGGCGGCGCCGCAGGGGTCGCCGACATCGAGCGGCTGGAGGAGCTGCAACACGGCGCGCCCATCGCCGTGACGCTCTACCGCGCGCCCGACGGCGACGCCCGCGAGCTGGGCTTCAAGATCTATCGCCTCGGCGCGCCGGTGGCGCTTTCCGAGGTGTTGCCGGTGCTGGAGCATCTCGGGCTCAAGGTCATCACCGAGACGCCCTATGCCATCGCGCCAGCCGGCAGCGCCGCGGCGTGGCTGCAGGATTTCAGCCTGATCGTGCCGTCGGGCGAGGTCGATGTCGCGCGTGACCGCGCCCGCTTCGAGGAGGCGTTCCTGCGCCTCTGGTCCGGCAGCATGGAAAGCGACGGCCTCAACCGCCTCGTGCTCATGGCCGGGCTCGACTGGCGCCAGGTCGTGGTGCTGCGCCTCTACGTCAAGGTGCTGCGCCAGGCGGGCAGCGCCTATAGCCAGGCCTATATGGAGGATGCGCTATCCGCCTACCCGGCGATCGCGCGCAACCTCGTGGCATTGTTCGAGCGCCGCTTCGACCCGAAGCGCGAGGAGGGCCGCGACGCCGACCAGGCGAAGCTGGCGGCGGCGATCGAGCGCGATCTCGATGCGGTGCAGAGCCTCGACGAGGACCGCATCCTGCGCAGCTTCCTGCTGCTGGTGCGCAAGAGCCTGCGCACCAATTACTTTCAGCGCG
>DASWFH010000372.1:0-4427 GCA_036394355.1 Allostellaceae bacterium
GCGGCGTCAACACCGGCATCATCTCCAGCAAGCGCAGGAAGATCTGAGCATGGCCGACAAGCCACGCGCGCCCGGCTTCGAGACGCTGGCGATCCATGCCGGCGCCGCGCCCGATCCGGCGACGGGTGCGCGCAGCACGCCCATCTACCAGACGACGGCTTATGTGTTCGACGACGTCGACCATGCCGCCTCGCTGTTCAACCTGCAGACCTATGGCTACATCTATTCGCGCCTCACCAACCCGACCGCCTCCGTGCTGGAGGAGCGCGTGGCGACGCTCGAAGGCGGGCGCGGCGCGATCGTCGTCGCCTCGGGCCACGCCGCGCAAATGCTCGCCTTCTTCTCCTTCATGGAGCCGGGCGACCAGTTCGTCGCCTCGAACAAGCTCTATGGCGGCTCGATCACCCAGTTCGGGCGCAGCTTCAAGAAGTTCGGCTGGGACGCGATCTTCGTCGACCCTGACGATCCCGAGAATTTCCGCCGCGCGCTGACCCCGAAATGCAAGGCGGTCTTCGTCGAGAGCCTGTCCAACCCGACCGGCGTCGTCGCCGATCTCGCGGCGATCGCGGCGATCGCGCATGAGGCGGGGGTGCTCTTCATCGTCGACAACACCATGGCCTCGCCCTATCTCTGCCGGCCCATCGAATGGGGCGCCGACCTCGTCATCCACTCGACGACGAAATTCCTCTCCGGCCACGGCAACGCCATGGGCGGCGCGGTGATCGACAGCGGCCGGTTCGACTGGGCGCAGAACGACAAGTTCAAGTCGCTGACGGAGCCCGAGCCGGCCTATCACGGCTTGCGGTTCTACGAGACCTTCGGCGATTTGGCACTCACCGTGCACGGCCACGCCGTGGGCCTGCGCGACCTCGGCGCGACCATGGCGCCGCTCAACGCCTTCCTCACCATCACCGGCATCGAGACCTTGCCGCTGCGCATGGAGCGCCATGTGCAGAACGCGCAAGCCGTGGCCGAACATCTGGAGCGGCATCCAGCGGTGTCATGGGTCGCTTATGCCGGCCTCGAATCGAGCAAGTACCACAAGCTCGCCAGGAAATACCTGCCCAAGGGCGCGGGCTCGGTCTTCACCTTCGGCTTGAAGGGCGGCTACGAGGCGGGCGTCAGGCTGGTCGAGGGCGTCGAGCTCTTCTCGCATCTCGCCAATGTCGGCGATACGCGCTCGCTCATCCTGCACCCCGGCTCGACGACGCATCGCCAGCTCTCGACCGAGCAGCAGATCGCCGCCGGCGCCGGCCCCGACGTGGTGCGCCTCTCGATCGGCATCGAGAGCATCGCCGACATCATCGCCGACCTCGACCAGGGGCTCGCCACGGCCGGCGGCAAGGGTTGACCCGTATCCGACGCGCGACCGAGCGCGGCCATTCCGCGCGCGTGTCCGGCTCAACCGGCGGGTAGCTGGGGGCGCTTGTGCCCTTACGCCATTGCCTTGGATCATTGAATGATGTGTTCACCGCAGGCGCCATTATCGGCGGCGCTTGGCGCACGTATCTTCTCGGGCAAGTAGAGCATTTTCCGCATTCGAGAAGGTGCACGGCAATGTCAGTCCCCCTTCGCCTTTCAGCGCTGGCGCGCGCCGCCGTCTTGGCGACGGCGCTTTTGGCTCCCGCCGCACTCGCCGGCTGCGCTCATCGCGTCGACGATGGCACCTATTATCTGGGCGAGAACGACCGCGTGCCCGCCGCGATCAGCGCCGCCTGGGCGGCGTGCTAAGGGCAACGCGCGTTCTCGGGCGTGCCGACGAAGCGCAGGTGCAGCCCGTCAACTTGGAGGTCGCGCCAGCGCGGCGGCATCGCTTCGAACCGTCCGGCGCGCAGCGCGGCGCGTACCGGCTCGCAATGGATGGGCCCGTCGAGCTGGCCCGCCACGCGCCATCCGCCCTGGCTGTCCTCCGCCATGACGACGGCGCGCCACGGCTCGAGCACGAGAATCTCGTCGATTCCGTCCCCGTCGATGTCGATGACGATCGCCTCGCACTTCAGCGTCGCGTTGGCTGAGAGCAGGCAACTCGGCGCGGCCGGCGCGACGGCGGCCCAGCTCTGCGTGAGGAAGCTCTCCGGCAGCATGCGGCCCACCGGGTAGACGGTGAGGTTGGCCGCCAGCTGTTGCGGCGTCGGGGCGATCTGTTGCTGCTCCCAGCGGTTTTTCAGCTCCAGCGCGGCTACAGCGCGCCGCCTGATTTCGCTGGCTTGCGCGCCCTGCTCGACGGTCTTCAGCTTCTCGAGGGCCGCCTTGCCGTAGCGCGCGCCGTCGAAGCGGAGATAGGCGAAGTCGAACTTGTCGGGCGCGATCGTGCCGGCCTCGAGCCGCGCGACCTGGCTCGCCACCGCGAGGCGCGCCGGATCGGCGATCGGCGTGAACAACGCCAGCAGCACGCCCAGCACCACGAAAGCGGTGACGATGTTGCAGGCGGCGATGCGCGCGAGCCAGGGTCCCGGCCGCAGCACGGCCCAGGCATAGCCCAAGGCATAGCACGCGCCCACGACGAAGCAGGCCGTGGCGATGATGCGATCGCTGGTCCAGCCATGCTGGATGATGCGCAGGGCCAAGGCATAGGCGGCGATCGCGACGAGCGGCACCAGCGTCAGCGCCGCGAGCGAGCCGGCATGGCGCAGCAGGCGCGGCGGCGCGTGCTCGGCGGCGCCATCCTGATAGGTCGCGTTGACGAGAAAGACCAGCGCGGCGGCGGCGGTCAGCAGTAACGCCGTCGCAAAGCGCGTGCCCCACAGCGGTGCGAGCCCGGTGAACGGCAGGCTGGCGAGAAAGCCGAAAACGAACAGCGCCATCAGCGGCAGCAGCCATGACAGCAACGTCAGGACCAGGATGCGGATGCCGCGGACGATGCCGGCGCGCGCGTCGGTGACATGCAGCGCGCAGGCAAGGGCGAGCGTCGTCGCCGGCAAGGCGAACCAGCGATGCCCGATCAGCCGCTGCAGGAAATCGATATTGATGAGCTTGAACAGCCCCGCTCCGAGCTCCAGCACCACCCAGAACAGCGCGACGAAGATGAACGACAGCGCCAGCTGCACGCCATGCTTCCAGGCGGCGTCGAAATACCCGGGATACGTCGCGATGATCCTGCGCTCGGCGTCGCCGGCGACGACCAGCGCGTGCGCGATGAACAGTCCCGCCATGGTGAAGATCACCAGCAGGGGCGACGGCCAGATCGCGAGGCTATTCTGATGCGCGAAGAACAGTCCCCATAACCAGCCATTGGCATCGTCCGCGCCGCGCTCGATGTCGTGCATCGCCAGCGCCGCGAGCAGAACCGCGGCCGCGCCTGCCCAGATGAGCAGCGAGCGCGGGCGCATGTTGCCGACGCCGTTCAGCACGATGATCGGCACGAAGCAGGCGACAAGCAGGAGCGGCGCGAAGACGAGCCCATGCGTCGCCGGCCATCGCTCGGCCTCGGCCGCGCTATAGAGCAGGCACAGCGCGAGGCCTTGCGCCAGGCCCGTTGCCAACCGCGCCACCGGCACGGCAGGCAAGTCACGCAACGACGTCGCTCGCAGCATGCCGTCAACCCTTTCCGGCCGGGCCTCGTCCCGGGCAGGGATCGCAGCTTGCCGCTAAAGTTTGGTTAAATCGCGGCGCTCAACCGTATTTGGCGACTTCGACGAGGTTGCCGTCGGGATCACGAAAGTAGATCGACATCATCGGCCCGAGCGCGCCCTGGCGCGGCACCGGACCGAGCTCGACGGCGACGCCACAGGCTTCGATGTGGCGGCATACATCGGCGATCGGCGCCTCCGTGATGAGGCAGAAATCGCCGGAGCCGACGGTGACATGCGTCGCCTTGGGCTCGAATTCGCGGCCCTTCACATGAAGGTTGATCTTCTGCCGGCCGAAGGCGATGGCGGTCGAGCCCTCGCCGTCGGCGGGCGGCGGCACCACGCGCGCGCCGAGCACGCGCTCGTAGAAGCGCAGGCTCCGGGCGAGGTCGCGCACGGTCAGCACGATGTGATCGAAGCGATCGATGACGAAGCCGCTGCTCATTCGGCAGGCGCCGCGGCGGCAAGCGCTGCCCGGCTGCCGCCCTCGCGCGGCAGGAACAGGCCGGCGGCGACGATGACCGCGGCGAGGGCGGCGAGCACGACGAAGAGCCAGGCGAAATCGCCGGTGCGATCGAAGATGAACGCCACCAGCGGCAGCCCCAGCGAGCTCACGCCGAGCGACAGCACGAATTTCGCGCCGAACGCGGTGGCGCGCCAGCGCCCGGGCGTGTAGCGCACGACGAGCGCGTTCTCCGCCGGCGCCAGCATCGACATCAGCGAGAACACGACCATGATCGCGCCGAACAGCGGCAGCTCGACCAAGCGCATCGACACCAGCAGCGCCGGCACCGCCAAGGCCCAGCTCAGCACATAGACCCATTTCAGCGAATAGCGGTCGGAGAGCCAGCCGCCGAC
>DASWFH010000373.1:0-1619 GCA_036394355.1 Allostellaceae bacterium
CACGAGGACGGCGTATTCGCCGCGCTCGTAGTTCGCGTCCGCGTGCAGGCGGACGACGCCGAGCATGTTGCCGGACGATTCCTCGATGGCGATGAAGGCCATGGCGCGCGCGTAGTCGATCTGCGTGAAACGCGCGATGAACGGGTGGCCGAATTCCTTCACCGGCGCGAAGAACCGCAGACGCAAGTCCTGCGGCGTGACCGCGGCGAGGAAAGGCGGATACAACCGCTCGTCTTCGGGACGCACCGGCCGGACCAAAATCTTCGTTCCGTCGCGCAGCTCAGCGTGGCGTTCCCATTCCTTAGGATAGGGGCGGATGGCGAAGCGGGGATGGCCCGGCGGGCCGCGGCGCGCCGCCTCGACGGGAGCGACCGCGATGCGGGCATCGACGGCGATGAGGCCGTTCTGGTCGGCCAGGACGGGATTGAGATCGAGCTCGCGCAGCTCGGGCAGATCCGCCGCCAGTTGCGCCAGCTTGACCAGCAGAAGCTCGATGGCATCCACGTCCGCGGCAGGAACGTCGCGGTAAGCCTTGAGCACGCGCGACACGCGGGTGCGCCCGATCAGCTGGCGCGCGAGCTCGAGGTCGAGCGGCGGAAGCGCGAGCGCCTTGTCGCCGATGACCTCGACCGCGGTCCCGCCGCGGCCGAACACGATGACCGGCCCGAAGGTCGGATCGTCCGCGATCCCCGCGATCAATTCGCGCGCTTTCGGACGCAAGACCATCGGATGGATGGTCACGCCGGTGATGCGGGCGTCGGGCTTCACAGCCCGCGCTCGGGCGAGAATATCCGCAACCGCGTCGCGCACGGCGCGCTCGCTGGTGAGATTGAGCCTGACGCCGCCGACTTCGGATTTGTGAACGATATCCGGCGAGAGGATTTTCACCACCACGCCCGATCCCTCCGCCAGGAACGGCCGCGCCGCGGCGGCGGCTTCCTCGCCGTTGCGGGCAAGCAGGGCGGGTGCGATCGGAATCGAATAGGCGGCAAGCAGCTGCGTGATATCGATCGGATCAAGCCAGGTGCGTCCCTGCTCCAGCGCGCTCTCGACCACGCCCCGGGCGGCGGCGACGTCCGGCTTGAAATCCTGCGCCAGGCTCGGCGGTGTCGCCATCAACGCCTCCAGCGCCTCGCGATAGCGCACGAGATGCATGAATCCGCGCACCGCGTCGGATTCGGTGGCATAGCTCGGAATGCTGGCCGCTTCGAAGATCGGCGTGGTGGCATCGCTTCTTCCGACCCACACGGCAAAAACGGGCTTTGGTCGGATGAAGCCGTTGCGATGCGTCTGCGCGCAGGCGGCGATCGATCTCGCGGCGGCGTCCGCCGAGGCGAGCGCGGTCGGAACGTTCATGACCAGGATGGCGTCGTTCTCCCGATCCTCCAGCAGCGCTTCGAAGGCGGCGAGGTAGCGCGTCGCATCGGCGTCGCCGGCGATATCAACGGGGTTTGCGCGCGACCAGATCGGCGGCAGCGCCGCGTCGAGCCGCTTCATCGTCGCCGGTGACAGCGCGGCGAGCGTGCCGTCGAGATCGGCGAGCCGATCCACGGCGAGCACGCCGACCCCGCCGCCGTTGGTCAATATCGCCAGCCGTTTGCCGGGAAACGGCCGTACCC
>DASWFH010000374.1:0-2915 GCA_036394355.1 Allostellaceae bacterium
GCCATGGATGAGACCTTCAGCGATGCCACGAGAAATTTCGCTTTGGGGCCGAACCGGCCGCTGTCTTCACTCTGTCCGACGCTGGTTAAAGTTTGGATAACATGCTGCCGGCATGGTTGCACGAACTTTGCTAAACTTAGACGCGAATTTTGTCGCAGTGTAATAACCGTAATAGTTTCATTGTAGTGCGTCGGATGTGCACAGATGAAATGGCCGAAGCTAAAGAAACCGAAAACCAAATTTTAAGGAATCACGGTAATCATCATTTACGACGCTGCGGGAGGCTGGCTACATGAGTTCCTTGGTCGAGACCATCAACAGCGCATTGGCCGCGGTCGGGCCGGCCACGGAAGGCCAGCTGCACGATCTTCTCGCCGAGTTCGGCGAGCTCAACTTGGGCGACGAGGACCGCTTGTCGGCGCTGGCGACCGTGATCGCCGCCGCCGCGGCGACTCATCATCTGCGCCACAAGGGCATTTATCTCGAGGCGGTGAAGACCTGGGCGCTGGAGATTGCCGGACAGCTCGAGCCTGCGCCGCTTCGCCTCGCCTTCGCTCCCGGCGGCGGCCCGGTCGAAGAGGGCGCCGAGATCCTCATCTCCGGCCTCGATTCGCTGATCGAGTCGATGACCCAGGCCGGTGTGCGCATCCAGGACCGGCTCGTCACCGAGCTCGCCGTGGTGGCGCGCCTGCTGGGTCAGCACGACGCCAACACCATCCACGTGACGCTGATGACGGTGGGCGCTACGCTGGCCGATCCGGATTACCACCCTGGCGAGCTCATCATCGTGCCGTTGCGCGAGACGGTGCAGCCGCTGCACCGCCAAGTGCGACTCGAGGAGCTGACGCCGCGCGGCGTCGCCTGAGGCGGCGCCAAGCCCTTTCCCCGAGGTGCTGCAGGGCCCGCGGCGACGCCGGCCCTTTCGTCTTGCCGCGTGGTGGGCATCGCGGACCACGGCAGCGGATGGGCGCACGATCCTGCATGAGGCGCGCGCCGAATGCACACGACTCCCAGGCGATGCGCGCTGTCCGATTGACACCCTCGCCGCCGGCGGCTTCACTGGCGAAAAAGCGTGAAGGGAGGGCCTTGTGCCGGCATCGCGTCGCAAATCCTATGCCGAGCTGCGCAGCGCGCGCTGGTACGGCGCATCCGATCTCCGCTCCTTCGGCCATCGCTCGCGCACCAAGCAGATGGGCTTCGCCGCCGAGGATTACGCCGGCAAGCCGGTCATCGCCATCCTCAACACCTGGAGCGAGATGAACCCGTGCCACCAGCATTTCCGCACGCGGGCGGAGGAGGTGAAGCGCGGCGTCTGGCAGGCGGGCGGCTTCCCGGTGGAGATGCCGGCGATGGCGCTGGGCGAGCCCTTCATGAAGCCGTCCACCATGATGTACCGCAACCTCCTCGCCATGGAAGCGGAGGAGCTGCTGCGCGCCAACCCGATCGACGGCGTCGTGCTCATGGGCGGCTGCGACAAGACGGTGCCGGCGCTCGTGATGGGCGCCATCAGCATGAACCTGCCGGCGATCTTCATGCCGGCTGGCCCGATGCTGCGCGGCCATTGGCATGGCAAGCAGCTCGGCAGCGGCAGCGATGTGTGGAAATACTGGGCCGAGCTGCGCGCCGGCAACATTGACGCGGAGGATTGGCGGCAGATCGAGGACGGCATCGCTCGCTCCGCCGGCACCTGCATGACCATGGGCACGGCGTCCACCATGGCGGCGGTGACGGAGGCGCTGGGCCTCAGCCTGCCGGGCGCCTCGTCGATCCCCGCGGCCGATTCGTCGCATGCGCGCATGGCCACGGCGAGCGGCCGCCGCATCGTCGACATGGTCTGGCAGGATTTGACGCCGCGCGACATCTTGACAGGAGCCGCCTTCGACAACGCCATCACCACGCTGATGGCGATCGGCGGCTCGACCAACGGCATCATCCATCTCGTCGCCATGGCCGGCCGCGCCGGGATCACGCTGCCGCTCGAGCGTTTCGACGCGATCTCGCGCAAGACGCCGCTCCTCGCCAATGTGCGGCCGTCCGGGCAATACCTGATGGAGGATTTCTTCTATGCCGGCGCGCTGCCGGCGCTGCTGCGGCAATTGGGCTCGCTGCTCGAGCTCGGCGCGATGACCGCCAACGGCAAGAGCCTCGGCGACAACATCGCGCGCGCCGAGATCTTCAACGACGACGTCATCCGCTCGCCCAACCGAGCGCTGCAGGCGGAGGGCGGACTCGCCGTGCTCAAGGGCAACCTCGCGCCCAATGGCGCCGTCATCAAGCCGTCGGCGATGGAGCCGCGGCTCTTGCAGCATCGCGGCCCCGCCATCGTGTTTCGCGACTACAACGATTTGAACCGACGCATCGACGACCCCGCGCTCGAGGTCACCGCCGATTCGGTGCTGGTGCTGCAGAATGCCGGGCCGCAGGGCGGGCCGGGCATGCCGGAATGGGGCCAGCTGCCGATCCCGAAGAAGCTGTTGGCGCAGGGCGTGCGCGACATGGTGCGCATCTCCGACGCGCGCATGAGCGGCACCAGCTACGGCGCCTGCGTGCTGCATGTCTCGCCCGAATCCTATATCGGCGGGCCGCTGGCGCTGGTCCAAAGCGGCGACGTGATCGAGCTCGACGTCCCCGGACGGCGGCTCAACGTGGCGGTCGCCGATGCCGAGCTGGTGCGGCGGCGCGGCCATTGGGTGGCACCCCAGCCGCGCTTCCAGCGCAGCTACGGCGCGCTTTACGACAAGCATATCGGACAGGCCGAGACCGGCTGCGACTTCGATTTCCTCGCCGGCAACGCCCCCGTCCCCGAGCCGGAGATCCACTGACATGCGCAACGACATGCCGCAGAACCGCTTCAAGCGCGCGCTCGCATCGGGCACGCCGCAGATCGGCTTGTGGATGAGCCTCGCCAGCCCGGC
>DASWFH010000375.1:0-4077 GCA_036394355.1 Allostellaceae bacterium
GGTCGACAGGATGGGCTCGGTGCCCGGGAATTTCTCGAAGGTGAAGCGCGGCATCTTGGTGACGACGTAGTCGATCGTCGGCTCGAAGCTCGCCGGCGTCACGCGCGTGATCTCGTTCTTGAGCTCGTCGAGCGTGTAGCCTACCGCGAGCTTCGCCGCGACCTTGGCAATGGGGAAGCCGGTCGCCTTCGACGCCAGCGCCGAGGAGCGCGAGACGCGCGGGTTCATCTCGATGATGACGAGGCGCCCGTCCTGCGGGTTGACGGCGAACTGCACATTGGAGCCGCCGGTGTCAACGCCGATCTCGCGCAGCACCGCGATCGAGGCGTTGCGCATGACCTGGTATTCCTTGTCGGTCAAGGTCAGCGCCGGTGCGACGGTGACGCTGTCGCCAGTGTGCACGCCCATCGGATCGACGTTCTCGATCGAGCAGATGATGATGCAGTTGTCGGCGCTGTCGCGCACGACCTCCATCTCGTATTCCTTCCACCCCAACACTGATTCTTCGATCAGCACTTCGCGGGTGGGCGAGGCGCGCAAGCCGCCGCGCACGATCTCCTCGAACTCCTCGGTGTTGTAGGCGATGCCGCCGCCGGTGCCGCCCAAGGTGAAGGACGGGCGGATGATGGCGGGAAGGCCGATCGCCGGCAGTGCCGAGACCGCCTCGTCGAGCGAGCGCACCAGCCGGCTCTTCGGCGAGACGAGGCCGATGCGGTCCATCGCCTCGCGGAAGAGCAGGCGGTCCTCGGCCTTGGCTATGGCGTCTTCCTTGGCGCCGATCAGCTCGACCTGCCAGCGCTTGAGCGCACCCGATCGCGCCAGCGCCATTGCAGCGTTGAGCGCGGTCTGTCCGCCCATCGTCGGGAGCAGCGCGTCCGGACGCTCCTTGTCGATGATGCGCTCGACGATCTCGGGCGTGATCGGCTCGATGTAGGTCGCGTCGGCGAGCCCGGGATCGGTCATGATCGTCGCCGGGTTCGAGTTGACGAGGATGACGCGGTAGCCTTCCTCCTTGAGCGCCTTGCATGCCTGTGCGCCGGCGTAATCG
Source organism: Allostellaceae bacterium (assembly GCA_036394355.1). Taxonomy (GTDB): domain Bacteria; phylum Pseudomonadota; class Alphaproteobacteria; order ATCC43930; family CGMCC-115725; genus DAHUYF01. The sequence goes on from DASWFH010000375.1 coordinate 1,049, forward strand.
AACTCGCACGCCTGCCCGATCACGATCGGTCCCGCGCCGATGATCAAGATGCTCGCGATGTCCGTGCGCTTAGGCATCGGCCGTCAGTCGCGCGCCATCATGGCGATGAAGCGGTCGAAGAGGTAATGGCTGTCCTGCGGGCCGGGGCTGGCTTCGGGATGGTACTGCACCGAGAAGACCGGCTTGTCCCTGAGCTTCAGCCCTTCGTTGCTGCCGTCGAACAGCGAGACATGCGTGACCTCGGCGGATGGAGGCAACGACTCCGGCAGCACGCAGAAGCCGTGGTTCTGGCTGGTGATCTCGACCTTGCCGGTGACCAGGTCCTTCACCGGATGATTGGCGCCGCGGTGGCCGATCGGCATCTTGCGCGTCTTGCCGCCGAGCGCCAGCGCCAGGAGCTGGTGGCCGAGGCAGATGCCGAAGAGCGGCTTGCCCGTCGCCAGCAGGTCGCGGATCACCGGCACCGCATATTCGCCGGTCGCCGCCGGATCGCCGGGGCCATTCGACAGGAACACGCCGTCGGGGCGGTGGCGCAGGATGTCGGCGGCGGAAGCGGTCGCTGGGACAACGGTGACGCGGCAGCCCAGAGTCGCCAGCATACGCAGGATGTTGCGCTTGGCGCCATAATCGACGGCGACGACGTGAAAGCGCGGCGCCGCGAGGCGGCCATAGCCCTGTCCCTGCTGCCAGCCTGTCTCGTCCCAGGAATAGGTCTGACAGCAGGTGACCTCCTTGGCGAGATCCATGCCCTCGAGACCGGGCCATTGCCGCGCCTGGGCAGCCAGCACGGCGGTGTCGATGGTTCCGTCCGGCGCATGGCCGAGCGCGCCGTTGGGCGCGCCGAGATCGCGGATGCGGCGCGTGAGGCAGCGCGTATCGACATCGGCGATGCCGACCAGGCCGTGCGACTTGAGCCACGCATCGAAATGCTGTGCCGCGCGATAGTTCGAGGGCTGCGTGATGTCGGCGCGCAGCACCAGGCCGCGCGCGGCTGGCGTCAGCGTCTCGATGTCTTCGAGGTTGGTACCGACATTGCCGATGTGGGGGAAGGTGAAGGTGATGATCTGGCCAGCATAGGAGGGATCGGTCATGATCTCCTGGTAACCGGTCATGCTGGTGTTGAAGCACACCTCGCCCACCGCGACGCCCGCGGCGCCGACGCCGCGTCCCCAAAAAATGCTGCCATCGGCCAGGACCAGAGCGGCGGTGGTACTGGGCGGGCGCGGGGACGCGTGCGACATCGGCGCGTCGGTCATGCGGAGTCGCGGATCCTCGATCTGTTGTGGTGGACCGCTCGCGCCAAAACGCGCCGCAGAAATGGCCCGGCGGCGCGGTCAGGGCTGCGATCGGACAACCAGCCTGACATAGCCGCTGCGATGCAGCGCGTCAAGGCCGACTCCCGCGCGACGCAATCGATGGCGCGTCGCGCTGCTCCCTTTTGTGAGAAAATTGCGCTAACGTCCGCGCCGACCCGGAAGCGACGCGCGGAGGGGGCTATGCTGCGGCAGAAATTCACCGACTCGCTCAAGGAAGCGATGAAGGGAAAAGACCAGCTCGCCACGTCGACCGTGCGGCTCGTCATCGCCAAGCTCAAGGAGCAGGACATCGACGCGCGCGGCAAGGGCAAGAGCGCCGGGATCGCCGACGCCGAGATCCAGCAGATGCTGCAGGGCATGATCAAGCAGCGGCGCGAGTCGATCACGCTCTACGAGCAGGGCGGGCGGCCCGAGCTGGCCGCGAAGGAACGCGGCGAGATCGCCATCATCGAGCGTTTTCTGCCCAAGCAGCTCTCCGATACCGAGCTGGAACAGGCGGTGAAGGACACGATCGCCGCGATCGGCGCGCAGGGCATGAAGGACATGGGCCGCACCATGGCCGCGCTCAAAGGGCGCTATGCCGGGCAGATGGACGGCGCCAAGTCGAGCCAGGTGGTGAAGCGGCTGCTGACGTGAGCGCCGTCGGATCGATTCGGTCCCGCGCCACCCGCATCTCTTAGCGCAGCATTAAGGCGCCGGCGCCTCAATGCTGCGCTTCTGGAAATCGCAGACCTGCGCTAGAGTTGAATTGACACCCGGCCTTGGCACGCCAGAGCTGACGGCTGACAGCAAGAGCTGGCAACATCGAATGGCCTTTCCGCCTCGGTTCCTCGACGAGTTGCGCGCCCGGGTGTCGCTCGCCGAGGTGGTCGGCCGCCACATGCGCCTCATCAAGCGCGGCCGCGAATATGTCGGCCTTTGCCCCTTCCACAGCGAGAAGACGCCGTCGTTCAGCGTCGTCGAGGACAAGGGCTTCTATCACTGCTTCGGCTGCGGCGCGCATGGCGACGTCATCGGCTTCGCCATGCAGAAGGCGAATCTGAGCTTTCCGGAGGCAGTCGAGGAGCTGGCGCGCCAGGCCGGGCTCGAGGTGCCCGAGCAGAGCCGCGAGGAGCGCGAGAAATCCGACCGCCACGCGACGATCCAAGGCGCGGTCGAGGCGGCCTGCGCCTTCTTCGAGGAGGCGCTGCATGCGCCGCAGGGCCGCGAGGCGCGGCTCTATCTCGAGCGCCGCGGCCTCGAGCTCGAGACCATCCGCCGCTTTCGCCTCGGCTACGCGCCCGACGGGCGCGACGCGCTGAAGCGGGCGCTCGCCAAGGATTTCCCTGAGCCGCTACTGATCGAGGCCGGGTTGGTGCATCGCCGCGACGACGGCGGCGACAGCTTCGACTATTTCCGCCGCCGCGTGATCTTCCCGATCGGCGACCGCCGCGGCCGTATCATCGCCTTCGGCGGCCGCGTGCTCGGGGAAGGGCAGCCCAAATACCTCAACTCGCCGGAGACGCCGCTCTTCCACAAAGGCCGCGTGCTCTATGGCTGGGCGCAGGCGCGCGTCGCCGCGGCGCGGCCGGCCGCCGGCGCCCAGCCCACGGCCATCGTCACCGAGGGCTATATGGATGTGATCGCGCTGCACCGGGCGGGCTTCGCCACGGCGGTGGCGCCGCTCGGCACCGCGCTCACGGAGATGCAGATCGAGGAGCTGTGGCGCCTCGC
>DASWFH010000376.1:0-3138 GCA_036394355.1 Allostellaceae bacterium
ATTGGACTGACGATCGCAGTGGCGTTTATGATCCTGATGCGCCCGCGTTAAGCCACGGGCGCCTGGTTGACCGCGGCGACGCGCCACGGATGGGAGACGTTTGCGCCCGGGAAATGTTCGATCCGCGTCAGCGAAAGATTGTCGATGCTGACCGCCAGCGTCGCCTCGGGCGCGAGATCGAGCGCCAGCGCCAGCGCGGCACGGATGGTGCCGCCATGGGTGACCGCGATGATGTCGCGGCCGGCATGCTCGTCGGAGAGGCGCAGGATGGCGGGATGCGCGCGGGCCAAAAGATGGATGAAGCTCTCGCCGCCGGGCGGCGCGTGCTGCGCCGGCGCCAGCCAGAAGCGCGGCCACAGATTGCCGTTGCGCTCGGCGAGCTCGGCATAGGGGACGCCCTGCCACTCGCCGAAATGCTGCTCGATGAGGTCGGGCTCGACGATGACGCCGGGGCCGGGGATCGGGTCGGGACCGGGCAGCCCGGCGCGGACGATGCCGGCCGCCGTCATATGCGTGCGCTGGAGCGGGCTCGTCACCCAGACGGCGTCCCGCGGCAGCAGCTTCGCCAAGGCGGCGAAGGCGGCGTCGTTGCTGCAGTCGCAGGGCACGTCGGTCTGGCCATAGCAGCGGCCATTGTTGACGGTGACGGGCGCGTGACGCACCCACCACCATCGTGTCACGACGCCCATGACGAAGCAGCCAACAGCATCACGATCTCTCCTGCCTGCTCCACCGCGCCGAGCACGTCGCCGGTGTAGCCGCCGATCTCGCGGCGGGCAAGGCCGGCGACCAGCGCCATGGCCGCGCCGGCGAACACCAGCGCGGCGAGGCCGGCGTTGACGCCCAGCGCGATGAGCGCGATCACCGCACCGAGCCCGGAAGCGGCCCAGGCGAGGCCCGCTTCCGGCCGTCCGGCCGCGGCGCCGAGGCCGTCGGCGCGCGCGGGATCGAGCGCGCGCAGCACCAGCGGCAAGCCGCCGCGCGCCGCCGCGTGGGCGGCGACCAGCGCGGCGGCGACGCGGCCGGGATCGCCGAGCGCGGCGAGCGCGGCGGCGCGCAGCCCGACGCTGAAGACGAGCGCCAGTACGCCGTAAGCGCCGCTGCGGCTGTCGCGCATGATGGCGAGCCGCTGGGCGCGGTCGCCGCCGCCGAGCAGGCCGTCGGCGCTGTCGGCGAGCCCGTCCTCGTGCAGCGCGCCGGTCAGGGCGACGGTGACGGCGACCGCGATCAGCGCCGCGGCAAGCGGCGGCAATCCCAGCATCGCCGCCAGCGAGTAGGCGATCGCGCCGAGCAGCCCGACGCCGATGCCGACCAGCGGAAAGGCCCAGCTCGCTTGCGCCAGCGCGCCGGCGGGAATCTCGGGCGGCGCCGTCACCGGCAGGCGCGTCAGGAAGCCGATGGCGAGGCGCAGCTCGTCCCAGCGGCCGGCGAGGTCGCTCCAGCGTGGCGGCGTGACTTGCATGGCCGCCAGTCTTAGCGCAAGCGCCGCCACCGCACCACCGCCGCGCATTTTCGCTTGGCGCTGCCGGTGCGATCGGGGAGAGTGCCGGCCGCAGGCGCAGACCAGCAGGGGAAGCCGCCATGGCGCAGGACAAGCCGCTCGCGACGCTCGACGAGATGCGCGCGCTGCTGCGCATCCTGCCGGGGCCGGATCTGGAGGCCGGCACGGCGGCGGCGGCGCGCGAGGCGCAGCTCACCAAGCCCGCCGGCGCGCTCGGCCGGCTCGAGGAGCTCGTGCAGTGGCTTGCGACCTGGCAGGGCAAGCACCCGCCCAGCATCGACCATCCGCGCACCGCCGTCTTTGCCGGCAATCACGGCATAGCATCGCGCGGGGTCTCGGCCTATCCGGCCGCCGTGACCGCGCAGATGGTGCAGAATTTCATCGCCGGCGGCGCCGCGGTGAACCAGCTCTGCAAGGCGATCGACGCCGATCTGCGCGTCTACGAGATGGCGCTCGACCAGCCGACCGCGGATTTCACGGCCGAGCCGGCGATGAGCGAGGCGGACTGCGCGCTCGCCATGGCCTACGGCATGATGGCGGTCGAGCCGGGTATCGACGTCATCGCGCTCGGCGAGATGGGCATCGGCAATACCGCCGCCGCCGCCGCGCTCTCGGCCGGGCTGTTCGGCGGCGGCGCGGCCGAGTGGGTCGGGCCGGGCACCGGCGTCGCCGGCGCCGCGCTCGCGCGCAAGATCGAAATCGTCGACGAGGCGTTGCGGCGGCATCGCCACCAGGCGAGCGATCCGTTCGACCTGCTGCGCCGGCTGGGCGGGCGCGAGCTCGCGGCGATCGCCGGCGCGGTGATCGCGGCGCGGCGCGCGCGCGTCCCCGTCGTGCTCGACGGCTATGCCTGCACCGCCGCCGCCGCCGTGCTGTTCGCCGCCGACCCGCGGGCGATCGACCATTGCATCGTCGCGCATCGTTCGGCCGAGCCGGGCCATGCGCGGTTGCTGGCGCGCATCGGCAAACCGCCGCTGCTCGATCTCGGCATGCGGCTCGGCGAGGCCTCGGGCGCGACGCTGGCGCTCGCCATCCTCAAGGCGGCGCTCGCCTGCCACACGGGCATGGCGACCTTCGCCGAGGCAGGAGTGAGCGGAAAGAGCTAAGCCTCGTAGCGCAGCGACGTCATCATCCCCGCGGCCAGGTGATACTCGGCTTTCCTGCCACGAGATCAGGCGAGCGCCGGGCTGCCGCCGCGGCGTCGACGCAGAAACAGCGACAGCGCGATGACGCCGTTGAGCAGGTTCCACAGGATGCCGTTGGCGAAGGCGGCGCGGTAGGAGCCGGTGAGGTCGAAGATCGCGCCGGACATCCAGCCGCCCAGCGCCATGCCCAGCACGGTCGCCATGATGATGATGCCGACGCGCGTGCCGGCCTCCTTGGGCGAGAAATATTCGCGCACGATGATGGCGTAGCTCGGCACGATGCCGCCCTGGAATAGCCCGAACAGCGCGGAAATGACGTAAAGCGAGTTGACGCCGTTGAAGAGGAGATAGAGCAGCAGGGCCAAGCCCTGCAGGACCGAACCGAGCAGCAGCGTTCCCAGCCCGCCGATGCGGTCGGCGATGAAGCCCGAGCCGACCCGGCTGACGATGCCGAAGCCCATCATCAGCGACAGCATCTGCGCGCCGCGCGCG
>DASWFH010000377.1:0-4177 GCA_036394355.1 Allostellaceae bacterium
TCGGATTCCGGCTATGGCGGCGACGGCGCGCGGCGCAACCCGTTCTATCAGGGCGAGATCAACGAATTCGACGTGCTCGGCATCGATGTGAGCCAGCCGGCGACGGACGAGGAGATCGCGCAGCAGCTCGCCAACCATCACAAGATCGGCCTGCGCAAGGGCGGCGCGATGATGGCGATACAATCGGGCGCGCTGATGCCCGACAGTCAGATGGTCGCGGCGCTCGATCGCTATTTCTCGGTCGTGCCGTTCACCGGCGTGCCCCTGGTGCGGCACGAGCCGTCCTACTATGCCAATGCCGGCGTCTCGCCGAAGCTGACCGACGAGCGCATCACCAATTACGCGCGGGCGCTGCGCCTCGCGGCGGCGAAGAACGGCGCCGAAGTGATCTTCTGCTATTGGGGCGTGCTGGACAGCGCGGTCGAGCGCGAGCCGACGAAAGTGGTGTCGTGGGTCCCGCTGGTCGGCGCCGTCATTCCCGACGAGACGCAGCTCATGCGCATCCGCCTCAAGGTGGCGCTGATCGACGTGCGAACCGGCCACTGGTCGATGTTCGCGCCGGAGGCCTATGTCGATTCGGCGCTGAGCGCGGCCTTGATCCGCGCGCAGGCCGACCAGAAACAGGTCGCCCTGCTCAAGGAGAAGGCCTACAAGGCGGCGGTCGAGGCGTTCGTCGCGAGATATGCGAGCTAGAGCCGCGCCGCCAATTCGCCGCGCCCACCCCGGTAGCAGCGCTGCCGCGCGGGTGGTCCGTTCGTGGTCCAGGAGTGGTGCACTGCATCATCCGCTGCTGTAGCGAATCCCCGGCCGGAATGGTCCACTCCGAAGCACATGTATAGGTTTCACGTGGCACAATCGCGCGGCCGCGCGACCCAGTTTCCGCGGATTTCCGCCAGGTTTCGGGCGCCGCCGCCGCTTCCGGCGGCGCTATCGCCCCGGCCCGCGCGCCGCGCCGCCTGTCGCAACCTGTAGCACTTACCGCCCGCTCAGCATCGCTTCGATGCATTCCTGCACCGCCAGCCCTTCGCGCAAGCCGGGCAGCGGGTGCGGCCGTCCCGCGAGCATGGCGTCGAGCGCATCGAGCTGGGCGCGATAGGCGCGCTCGCGGTCGGTGGCGCCTTCGCCGAAATCGATATCGAGCCAGCCGCCATTGACGCGGCGCCTCAGGCTGTACCAATCGTGCAGCTCGAAGGCGCCGTTGCGGCCGGTGAGGATACAGCGGTTGAGGTCCGGCACGTCGCCGCCGACGCGCCCCGACAGCGTCACCGGCACGACGCCGGCCTCGAGCCGCGCGGTGATCGCCGTCTCGGCCGAGCGCCCATCGCGCGGATAGTCGATTCGGGCCTCGCGCAGCCGCACCGGGCCGAGCAGCCGCTGCATCGCGAACACGAAATGCGACAGCACCTCGCGCACGAAACCGCCGTCCCGGCGCAGCGCCAGCCAATGCGCCGTCTCCTGCCAGGCGCGCGGCCAGCGGGCGAAAGCGACCTCGATCTCGACGCGCTCGATCTGGCCGAGCTCGCCCGATTTGAGGCCGGAGGCGATGGCGCGCACGGCCGGCGCCGAGGCAAACGGGAAATTGATCGCAGCATGCCGCCGCTCGCGCTCCGCGCGCTCGACGACGGCGCGGGCGGCGGCGAGGTCGGTCGCCAGCGGCTTCTCGCAGAACACCGCCTTGCCGTGATCGAAGGCGAGGTGCGCATGGGCGAGATGCTGGGACGGCGGCGCGGCGATATAGACGCACTCGACCGCCGGGTCGGCGACGAGCGCGGCGGCGTCCACGGCGGCGCGCGCCGTCGGCTGCAGCTGGCTCAGCCTGTCCAGCGCCGCCGCGGCCGGATCCCAGGCGGCGACGACCGCGAAGGCGGGATGCTGCCGCATGTTCCGCAGCATGCGCTCGCCCATGACCCCGAGACCGAGGATGCCGATACGGTGCGCCATGCGTGTTCCCCGCCCTCCCGCCGACGCCGAATGCATCAAGCGCTAAACGCCGCAGGCATCAGGAGGTTTAGGACCGCCCGCCGCTCGAGACAATGGCCAGGCGGCGGAATGCGCCCGGTCAGGCCGGTGCGGCGCTCCGTCGCGGTCCCGGCCTGCCGCGGCCGATTTGCGCGCAACCAAAGCGGGTGCTCGCGCCGGGAAATGCGGAGGCATCGGCGCTGGGAGGCGGATTCCTGCGAACTTGCCTGAGACGGGTGGCGGCCCACAGCGGCGTTTTGGCTTGGGCTAATAGAATGTTTCGCACGTGGAATCTTGGGCGAGGACCGAAAACAGCTCTTGATAGCCGTGCGAAATTCGGTCACCGTTAAAAATCGGTAAACACTTATTCCTGGTGCGTGCTGTCGCCGGATTGGCCGAAGAGGCCGTGGGAGGGTAGGATGAAGACGCAGCTTTTGGACCTCTCGACAGGAGCAACGCGCCCGCTCGGGGGTGCGCCGATGGCGACCACCGAGTCGGTGGTCGAGCTGCCGCCGCGGCCCTTCGTTCCGGCCACGCCGGGGCGGGCGGCAACAGCCATCGCGGCGCAGCGGCTTAGCGAGTTCGACCTTCAATACGACGCCGACCAGAAAGTCCTCTGGTGCTATTTCGACTTCACCGGGCGCCCCTGCTTCACCTCGACGGTGCTCGAGGAAGCGCAGCGCATTCAACGCCTTGTCCGCGCGCTGGGCGAGGAGGCGCTGGAGGAGGGGCCGATCCGCTATGTCGTGCTCGGCTCGCGCGCCCAGGGGGTGTGGAATCTGGGCGGCGACCTCGAGCTGTTCGCCGAGCTGATCCGGCGCGGCGACCGCACCGCGCTGGCGCGCTACGCCCAGGCGTGCTGCGAGGTCGGCTACACCAACGCCACCCTTTATGGTTTGCCCATCATCACCGTGGCGCTGGTGCGGGGCGAGGCGCTCGGTGGCGGCTTCGAGGCGGCGCTGTCGAGCAACGTGATCGTCGCCGAGCGCAGCGCGCGCTTCGGGCTGCCGGAGATCCTCTTCAACCTGTTCCCCGGCATGGGCGCCTACACTTTCCTGTCGCGCCGAGTCGCGCCGGGGCTGGCCGAGCGCATGATCCTCAGCGGCGAGATCTACACCGCCGAGCAGCTTTACCAACTGGGCGTGGTCGACGTGCTCGCCGCCGATGGCGAGGGCACCGAGGCGGTCTATGCCTATATGGGCCGCCATGGCCGCCGGCATCGCGCGCACACCGCCTTGCGCCAGGCCCGCTGGGTCACCAACCCGGTGAGCCTCGAGGAAATGCTGCGCATCGCCGATCTGTGGGTCGAGGCCGCGCTCAAGCTCAACGAGGCGGATCTGCGCAAGATGACCCGCCTGGCCATGGCGCAGGACCGCCGGCGCAGCCGGCTGGAGACACGGCCCGTTGCGAGCGGCGGCGCCGCGACCTAGGCGCCGCGCCGGCTTTCCTTGGCCATGCGGTCGAGCGCCGTCTCGAGCTTGGCGAATTCGCTCTGCAGCTTCTCGATGTAGCTGGCGCCATGCTGGCGCAGGTCCTTGCCGGTGATCTCGCGCAGGGTGGTCAGCGCTTGGCATAGCCGCGCCGCACCGACATTGGCGGCGCCGCTGCGCAGCGAGTGGATCAGCTCCTTGAAGCCGCGCAGGTCGCCTTCGTCAACCGCTTGACGCAGATGCTCGAGCAGCCGGCGCCCGTCGCTGCAGAAGGTGTCGATGACGTCGCCGAGGAAATCGCTGCCGTCGCCGAGCATGCGCAGCGCCTCGATGGTGGCCTCGTCGACGACGGCGCCGACATCGGAGAAATAGCGCGGATGCGCCGAGATCGGCGTGACCACCGGCGAGGCCAGCGCGGCGTTGCCGGGCATGGCGACGCGGGCATAGGTGCCGTCGATCGCCGCGAGCAGCTGCGCCGCCTCGACCGGCTTGGTCAGCACGGCGTCCATGCCGGCCTCGCGGCACTGCCGCTCGGTCTCGCTGGTCGAGTCGGCGGTAAGGGCGATGATCGGCAGGCGGGCCTCGCCGAGATGCTCCATGCGGTAGAGCTTGGTCACCTCGTAGCCGCTCATCTCCGGCATGTTGATGTCCATGAGCGCGAGATCGAAGCGGTCACGGTCGAGCATCGACAAAGCCGCCTCGCCGTCATTGGCGACGGCGACCTGGTGACCGGCGATCTCGAGGATGCGCCGCAGGATCTTGCGGTTGGCGTTGTTGTCCTCGGCGAC
>DASWFH010000378.1:0-3808 GCA_036394355.1 Allostellaceae bacterium
CGAAAGCCGGGGTCCAGGGCCACTGCGCGCCGCTTGCCCTGGGTTCCTGCTTTCGCAGGAACGACGGTGAAGTGATTCCACCTGCCCACTTTCCTCTTTCACGGGTGCAGCCATGCCACGGCAGATGAACGCGCGCATGACGCTGCGGCAGCGCCGCTTCGTCACCGAATACGTCGTCGATTTCAACGCCACGCAGGCGGCGATCCGCGCCGGCTACGCCGCCAAGGGCGCGGCGCACCAGGCGTGGCAGCTCTTGAACTGGCGGCCGAACATCGCCGAGGCGGTGAGGGAGGGGATGAAGGCGCGCGAGACGCGAACGCTGATCACCGCCGACAAGGCGCTGCAGGAGATCGCGCGGATCGCCTTCTCCGACATCCGCCGCCTGCTCGAGACCGGGCCCAACGGCAGCATCCGGCCCAAGGCCATCGAGACCCTGTCCGAAGCCGACGCCGCGGCGATAGCCGAGCTGTCGGTCACGGAGAAGGGTATGCGCATCCGCCTCCACGACAAGCGAGCCGCGCTCCTCGACATCGCCCGCCACCTCGGCCTCGTCGGCAAGCAGACCAACAGCCCGCCGGGCCTGCGCGCCAAGGACGAGCTGCCGGCGCGCGAGGTGCTGCGCCGCAAGCTGGCGCAGATGGCCGGGGAGAAGGAGTGAGGCGGGCATGCGTACGCGTTTGCTTGACTAATCCGGATGGTAGCGGGTCAGTTTGACGGAAAAATGCGTACGGTCGGATTTATCCGACCGTTAAGGGATATCTGCTTAAATTAGGGAGCCGCGACTACGCATTTCCGATTGGAGAGCCATGGCCGAGGTTGAGGTAGACGAGATCAGGCAGACCGTCGAACGCTTGCATGGCGGGATCGCGCGCCTAGCCGAGTCTGTGCCGGTGCTGGAGTCATTCGAGGGAAAGCCGGTATGGGAGGGCGTCGTTCATGTCTTTGACCTGGATTACAACCCAGCGGCCACCCGCGCTTACGCTTGGTCGTCGCCGATCAAAGGCAAGACCACGCGTCGATTCTTTGCCGTATTGCATATCCCGCCGATCACGTCGCCGGTTGAGGCGATACGAGCTACTTTAGTGCACGAGCATCTGAGCAAGGAGCTTCGGCGCAAGGAAGGCCGAGCAGTGTCCTAATTTGGCCTGCGTGGGTGTGCGTACGATCGTACGCTTTTTGCTTGACTAATCCGGATACTTGTGCTATAAGAAATGCACCATCGAGACTCTGCCCGGCGGGCGTTCGCCCCGGCCGGGTTTTTTGTTGCCCGGAGGCGGCCTGGTGAGCGCAGCGGCATCGGCAGGCGCTTCGCCGGCGCAGCTTGCAACGGCGGTTCCGGCGCGTAAGCGCGAGCGCGCGCTCGCCGCGCTCGACGATTGGCAGGCGAGCGACCTCGTCCATGACTGGCGCTTCTGGGCGCGGCCCAATCAACTGCCGCCGGCGGGCGCGTGGCGCGTGTGGCTGCTGCTGGCGGGGCGCGGCTTCGGCAAGACGCGCACCGGCGCCGAATGGGTGCGGGCGCAGGTCGAGGCGGGCGGGGCGCGGCGCATCGCGCTGGTGGCACCCACCGCGGCCGATGTGCGCGACGTCATGATCGAGGGCGAGAGCGGGCTGCTCGCCGTCGCCTCGCCGCATCTCAGGCCCGAATACGAGCCGTCGAAGCGGCGGCTCACCTGGCCCAACGGCGCGCTCGCTACCTGCTTCTCGGCGGAGGAGCCGAACCGCCTGCGCGGGCCGCAGCACGACGCCGCCTGGTGCGACGAGCTCGCCGCGTGGCGCCATGAAGAGGCCTGGGACATGCTCATGCTGGGTCTGCGCCTCGGCGTCGACCCGCGTTGCGTCGTCACCACCACGCCCAAGCCGATCCGCCTGCTGCGCCAACTGCTCGGCGATGCGGGCGTGGTGGTGACGCGCGGCTCGACCTACGACAACCACGACAATCTCGCGCCCGCCTTCCTGGCGCAGATCGTGCGCCGCTACGAGGGGACGCGGCTCGGCCGCCAGGAGCTCGAGGCCGAGCTGCTCGAGGATGTGCCGGGCGCGCTGTGGAATCGCGACGGCATCGACCGCGCCAAGGTCGGCGCCGTGCCGGAGATGCGCCGCGTCGTCGTCGCCGTCGATCCCGCGATGAGCGCGGGCGAGGAGTCCGACGAGACCGGCATCATCGTCGCCGGGCTCGGCCAGGACGGGCGGGGCTATGTGCTCGACGATCTCTCCGGCCGCTTTCCGCCCGCCGGCTGGGCGCGCCGCGCCGTCTCGGCATATCACGCGCGCCATGCTGACCGCGTCGTCGCCGAGGTCAACAATGGCGGCGATCTGGTCGAGGCGACCATCCGCGCCATCGATGCCGGCGTCAGCTATCGCGCGGTGCGCGCCAGCCGCGGCAAGGCGATCCGCGCCGAGCCGGTGGCCGCCCTTTATGAACAGGGCAGGGTGCATCATCTCGGCAGCTTTCCCGCGCTCGAGGACCAGATGTGCGCCTGCGCGCCCGATCTCGACCGCAACGCCGCGTGCGGCTCGCCCGACCGGCTCGACGCGCTGGTCTGGGCGCTGACGGATCTGATGATCGGCCCGGCCGATACCGGGCTCCTCGACTACTACCGCCAACTCTACGAGGCGCGGCGCGGCTGACCCTTCGAGACGCCCGCTGACGCGGGCTCCTCAGGGTGAGGACCAAAACAAATGCCTCATGCTGAGGAGCGGTCCGAAGGACCGCGTCTCGAAGCATCACTCGGGCAACGGTACCGCATCACTTGAGAAAGGAACCCGCACATGACCGGCACCATCCGCATGCTGTCGCCGAGCAAGGTCGTGTCCATCGCCAAGGACGGCCGCACCTATGCGAGCCAGGGCGGCGGCGCCGTGATCGATGCGCATGAATCCGACGTGCATGCGCTCGACAGCGCGGGCTACACGCCGGTGGCGCCGTCGGGCGCGACGGCGGCGCGGCCGCCGGCCCCGGCCAAGGGGCAGCGTTTCCTCGACACCACGCTGGGCAAGCTCGTCATCGCCGATGCCGCGGGCATCTGGCGCGATCCCGTCACCGGCGCCGCGGTCTGAGGGAAGCGGCCATGCCCCCAGGAGGCACCGCGACGCCCCTCGCGCCGCATTTCGTTCAGCGCGCGGTCGAGGGCTTGCGCTACATCATCAGCGGCGTCACGCCCGCGACCTGGTTCGGGCCGATGCAGCCGCTGCCTCCGCAGGCGCCGCCCGAGGTCGGCGGGCGGCAGTTCGATTATCCCGTCGGCTACAACCTCGCCATCGCGCCGCGCAGCGACGAGCCGATCAGCTTCGCGCAGCTGCGCGGGCTGGCCGACGGCTACGACCTGCTGCGCACCGTGATCGAGACGCGCAAGGACCAGGTCGAGCGGCTGCGCTGGAGCATCCGCCGCAGCGATCTCAGCGATGCCACGCCGCGCAACCGCGACGACGATCCGCGCATCGCCGCGATCGAGGCGTTCCTGCGCATGCCCGACCGGGTGCATTTCTGGTCGACCTGGCTCAGACAGCTGCTCGAGGATCTCTTCGTCGCGGACGCGCCGACGCTCTATTTGCGGCGCAATCGCGGCGGGCAGCTCCACGCGCTCGAGATCGTCGACGGCACCACCATCAAGCGCCTGATCGACGCCGACGGGCGCACGCCCGAGCCGCCCGATCCCGCCTACCAGCAGGTGCTGCACGGGCTGCCGGCGGCGGATTTCACCACGCGCGAGCTGATCTACCGGCCGCGGAACCCGCGGCCGCACAAGCTCTACGGCTATTCGCCGGTCGAGCAGATCGTGATGACCGTCAACATCGCGCTCAGGCG
>DASWFH010000379.1:0-2113 GCA_036394355.1 Allostellaceae bacterium
AGCCCGTCAATATGGCAGCATTGCGGCGCGCCTAGCGCTCGGGCGGCTCGTCGCCGCCGCCGACGCGCTCGTCGTAGCCGTAGCGGTTGCTGTAGAAGACGAGAACCATGAGGCCGACGCCGAGGCCGACCGTGCCGATGGAGCCGAGCACCAGCGCGATATAGCCGTGCATCGTCAGCGCCGACGCGCCCAGCGCCTGCCACGCATAGATGCCGATGGCGACCAGCGCGAGCACGATGAGGGAAGCGGCGGCGGCGATCACGCGGCCGCCGCTGCGCCCGCTGCCGCTTGCCTTCTGCGGCGGCTCACTCATGGTCGGCCGGCGTCGATTTCCGGGATCGGCAACCCCATCGGTCGCCCCTTTGCTGTCGCGCGGCGGCCAGCCCAGGCTCCACCGCCGCCGACTGACATGCATAGGGATCTAGCGCAGATCGGCCGCTTGGCAAACGCCTGGCTCAGGCGGAATCCGCCGCCGCAAGTGTGTCGTCGCTGCTGCGCATGTCCTTCGCCATGTCGATCAGGAAGCCGCTGCGGCCGACGGAGCGGAACCCGGCCTCGCGCGCGAGGCGCAGCATCGGCAGGTTCTCGCCGAGGACCTGCGCCGTGAGCGCACGCAGCCCAAGGTTGCACGCATGCGCCACCAGGTGCGCGAGCAGCACGCGCCCGAGGCCATGCCGCTTCAGATCTGAGCGCACGATGAGCGCGAACTCCGCCGTTGTCGGCGCGGTGCGGACGAGATGAGCGATGGCGAGCATCTCGCCGCCGGCAAAGGCGGCAAGCGCCTCGTGCTGCGCGTGGTCGATGGCGAGAAGCTGGGTACGCAGGTCCGCGCAGTCGAGCTTCACCAGCCCGGCGAAGCGCAGCCGCAGATCCTCGCGCTCGAGTCTGGCGGCGAAAGCGCAATAGGCATCCTGATCGGCGGGCGACGGCGGCCGAACCTCGAACGCGCCGAGCTTCGGCAGCCGTTCGATGCGGGTGTCGACGGGCGGCAATGGCCGCTGCGGCTCCGCGGCGGGATCGACCTGTGCCATGGCATGTCTCCTTCGCCCGACCTTGTCAGCCTCAGCATATAAGGGTGCGGCCGGCGGTGATAGGCGCGGCACGAGACAGGGCACCTATGCGGGGGCGGCATGAAGCGCCCGCCGATGGCGGTCAGAACACGGTGGGCGCCGCCGCGGCGATGGGCTCATCAAGCGGCCATTCCGGCCGCAGCCGGCCGCCGAGCCGCAACGGCGCGATGCGCCGCGCGAGCCCGGTCGCGTCATCGGTCTCGATGAAGGCAGCGCATAGCGTGCCCTCGCCCTCGGCGACCTGCAGCCGCTCGCCGGGCATCTTGCGCACGAAGCGGGCGATGGCCGTCTGCTTCTGCATGCCGATCACCGAATCGTAGTCGCCGCACATGCCGGCATCGCTCATATAGGCGCTGCCTTGCGGCAGGATCTGCGCATCGGCCGTCGGCACGTGGCTGTGCGTGCCGATCACGGCGGAGACGCGACCGTCGCAGAAATGGCCCATCGACATTTTCTCGGAGGTGGCCTCGCCGTGGAAATCGACCAGGATCGCGGCGACGCTGCCCAGCGGGTGCTCCGCCAGCAGCCGGTCGACGCCGGCGAAGGGATCGTCGATGGCATCCATGAAGACGCGCGCCATGGCGTTGATCACCAGCAACTTGCGCCCGTCCGCCAGCACGAAGACGCCGTGCCCCCGGCCCGGCGTGCCCGGCGGGAAATTGACCGGCCGCAACAGCCGCGGGTCGCCGGCAATGTAGGGGATGATCTCGCGCTTGTCCCAGACATGGTTGCCGGTGGTGATGACGTCGACGCCGGCGGCGTAGAGCTCCTCGCAGATCTTGTCGGTGATGCCGAATCCGTGCGCCGCATTCTCGCCATTGGCGACGACGAAATCGAGGGCGAGGTCGCGGCGCAGCCGCGGCATGTGCTCGACGATGACGCTGCGTCCGGAGCGTCCGACCACGTCACCGCATAGAAGCAACCTCATGCTTGCCCCTCCTTCCCGTCGCCGCCGGAGCCTCGGTCCTTGCCTACCATAACGCCCTGCGCCGCGCGGGAGCCACGCCCTGCGCCGCGCAGGCATCGCGCGAAGTCGGGGAGTG
>DASWFH010000380.1:0-6121 GCA_036394355.1 Allostellaceae bacterium
TGATGACGTTGAGCATCGAGGTCTTGCCGGCACCGTTGGGGCCGATGATCGCGAGGATCTCGTGAGCGCGGATCTCGAGGCTGATGTCGGAGAGCGCCTTGACGCCGCCGAAGGAGAGGCTGATGTGCTCGGCCTTGAGGATCGGCGCGCCGATCCGCTTCATGCGGCGGTCTTCGCGGCGGGGGCGGCGGGGGCGGGGGTGGCTTTCGCGTCGCGGATCTTGAGCTCGGCCGTGAGCCGGCCGGTGCGCCCGTCCTCGAAGGTGACCTCGCTGTCGATATGCGCGGTCTGGGCGCCCGAGTAGAGCGCGTCGATGAGCGGCTTGAAGCGCTCGGCGATGAAGGCGCGGCGCACCTTGCGCGTGCGGGTGAGCTCGCCGTCATCGGCGTCGAGCTCCTTGTGCAGGACGAGGAAGCGGCGGATCTGCGAGCCCGCGAGGTGCGGCTCCGATGCCAGGTCGCGATTCACCTGGTCGACGCAGTCCGCCACCAGGTCATAGACCGGCGCGAGCCCGGCCAATTCCTGATAGCTGCCATAGGTGATGCCGGCGCGCTCGGCCCAGTTGCGGACGGCGTCGGCGTCGATGTTGATCAAGGCCGCGGCATAGGCGCGCCCCGCCCCGAACGCCACCGCCTCCTTGATCCAGGGGAAGAATTTCAGCTTGTTCTCGATGAATTTCGGCGCGAACAGCGTGCCATCGCTGAGCTTTCCCACATCCTTGGCGCGGTCGACGATGCGCAAATGCCCGTCCGATCCCAGGAACCCGGCATCCCCCGAATGCACCCAGCCGTCCGGGCGCTTGGCCTCCGCCGTCGCCGCCAAGTTCTTGTAATAGCCGGCAAACACGCCGGGGCTCTTGTACAGCACCTCGCCGTTCTCGGCGATCTTGATCTCGACGCCCGGCACCGGCGTGCCGACCGCGTCCGGCTTCACCGCACCGTCCGGCTGGATGCACAGGAAGACCGAGCATTCGGTCATGCCGTAGAGCTGCTTTATGTTGACGCCGAGCGAGCGGTAGAAGGTGAAGATGTCCGGCCCGATCGCCTCGCCCGCGGTGTAAGCGAGGCGGATTCGGCTCATGCCCAGCGCATTGCGCAGCGGTCCGTAGACGAGCACGTCGCCGATGGCGTAGAGCAGCCGGTCCTTCAGCGGCACCGGCTCCTTGCCGAGGATGCGGCTCCCCGCGCGCCGCGCCACGCCGAGGAAATAACGGAAGAGCTTGCGCTTCAGCCATGCCGCGTCCTCCATGCGGATCATCACCTGCGTCAGGATGTTTTCCCAGATCCGCGGCGGCGCGAAGAAATAGGTGGGGCCGAGCTCCTTCAGATCGATCATCACCGTGGCGCCCGATTCCGGGCAGCTCACGCAGAATCCCGCGCAGTAGGACTGCGCGAAGGAGAAGACATGGTCGCCGACCCAGGCCATCGGCAGATAGGCGAGCACCTCGTCGTCCTCGCGCAAGCCTTCGCTGGCGATGGCGCTCTTCGCCATGATGATGACATTGTCGAAGGTGAGCATCACGCCCTTGGGCTGACCGGTGGTGCCGGAGGTGTAGACCATGATGGCGAGATCGGCGCCCTTGCCATTGGCGATCTCGCCGGCGAGAAACTCCGGATTCGCTGACGCGAACCGGCGCCCTTGCTCCTGCACCGCGTCGAAAGCATGCAGGAAGGAATGGGCGTAGTGGCGCATGCCGCGCGGGTCGTCGTAGATGATCGCTTCGAGCAGGGGCAGGCGATCGCGGACGCTCAGTAGCTTGTCGACCTGCTCCTGATCCTCGGCGATGATGAAGCGGACCTCGGCGTGCGCGAGCACGAACTCCATCTCGGCGGCAACGGAGTCCTGGTAGACCGGCACCGGCACGCCGCCCAGGCACTGCGCCGCCGTCATCGCCCAGTAGAGCCGCGGGCGGTTGTCGCCGACGATGCCGAGCTTGTCGCCGCGGCGGAAGCCGAGCGCCGCCAGCCCGTTGGCGAAATCCCCGACCTCGCGCGCCGCCGCGGCCCAGCTCCAGCTCTGCCAGATGCCGAGCTCCTTCTCGCGCATGGCCGCGCGATTGCCGTGGCGCCGGGCGCGGTCGAGCAGCAACTTGGGGAAGGTGTCGAGCGCGGCATCGGCCTGCGGCACCGCCGGACTTGCGCCTTCAGTCTGCGCAACCGCCATCCTCGGACCTCCCAGACCCAGACCGCACCTCGTGACCGACCCAGAACCGCTATGCAGCGCCGTGTTTTTTGCAGATCACCCCTGCGCTGCGGCACGCCTAGCTAAGGCATCGGCGCGTCACCGGTCAAGCGGCGCCGGGCGTTGGGCACCGTGAGTTGATGCCTGGGCGCGTGGGCTCCCTTGATCTCCGCGCCGATTAGCGGTAGCAGCACCTATATACAAGCCAGCCCGCTCATCCCAGGAGAGCCCCCGTGTCCGTCACCGGCCATGATCAGCTGAAAGCCCGCCGCACGCTCAAGGTCGACGGCAAGGACTACGACTATTTCAGCCTCGAGGCGGCGGCCAACGCGGGGGGGCTCGGCGACGTCGGGCGGCTGCCCTTCTCGATGAAGGTGCTGCTGGAGAATCTGGTGCGGCTCGAAAACGGCCGCACCGTCACGCTCGATGACATCAAGGCCGTGCCGGAATGGCTGAAGACGCGCCGCTCGGAGCGCGAGATCGCCTTCCGTCCCGCGCGCGTGCTGATGCAGGATTTCACCGGCGTGCCCGCGGTCGTCGATCTCGCGGCGATGCGCCAGGCGATGGCGAAGCTCGGCGGCGATCCGCAGCGCATCAATCCGCTCTCGCCGGTCGACCTCGTCATCGACCACTCCGTCATGGTCGACGCCTTCGCCTCGCCCAAGGCCTTCACCGAGAACGTGAAACTCGAATTCGAGCGCAACGGCGAGCGCTACGCCTTCCTCAAATGGGGGCAGGGCGCCTTCGACAATTTCCGCGTCGTGCCGCCAGGCACCGGCATCTGCCACCAGGTCAATCTCGAATACCTGGCGCAGGTGGTGTGGACCACGGACGAGGGTGGCAAAACCGTGGCGTATCCCGACACGCTGGTCGGCACCGATAGCCACACCACCATGATCAATGGGCTCGCCGTGCTCGGCTGGGGCGTCGGCGGCATCGAGGCGGAGGCGGCGATGCTGGGACAGCCGATCTCCATGGTGCTGCCGGAGGTGGTGGGGTTCAAGCTCTCTGGCAAGCTCAAGGAAGGCGCGACCGCGACCGATCTCGTGCTCACGGTGACGCAGATGCTGCGCAAGAAAGGCGTGGTCGGCCGCTTCGTCGAGTTCTACGGCCCGGGCGTAGCCAGCCTCGCGCTCGCCGACCGCGCCACCATCGGCAACATGGCGCCCGAATACGGCGCCACCTGCGGCTTCTTCCCGATCGATCGGACAACGATCAACTATCTCACTTTCACCGGCCGCGACCCGCAGCGGGCGAAGCTGGTCGAGGCCTATGCCAAGGCGCAGGGCTTGTGGCACGACGAGAAGGTGCCGGATCCCGTCTTCACCGACACGCTCGAGCTCGATCTCGCCAGCGTCGAGCCGTCGCTCGCCGGGCCACGCCGACCGCAGGACCGCGTGGCGCTGTCGGGGGTCGCCAAATCCTTCGCCGCGGAGCTGCCCAAGCTCGCGGGCACGACGGATCCATCGAAGCTCAATCGCGCCGTGCCTGTCACCGGCACGAATTACGACGTCAAGGACGGCGCCGTCGTCATCGCCGCCATCACCAGCTGCACCAACACCTCGAACCCCAGCGTCATGCTTGCCGCCGGCCTCCTGGCGCGGAACGCGCTGCAACGCGGCCTCAAGGTGAAGCCCTGGGTCAAGACGTCGCTCGCGCCGGGCAGCCAGGTCGTCTCGGACTACTACGCCGCGGCCGATCTGCAGAAAGACCTCGATGCCCTGGGCTTCAACCTGGTGGGCTATGGCTGCACCACCTGCATCGGCAATTCGGGGCCGCTGCCCGAGCCCATCGGCGAGGCCGTCGAGGCCGGCGATCTCGTGGTCGCCGCAGTGCTCTCCGGCAACCGCAATTTCGAGGGCCGCATCAGCCCACAGGTGCGCGCGAATTACCTCGCCTCGCCGCCGCTGGTCGTTGCCTATGCCATCGCCGGCAACATGAATGTCGATCTGGTGAAGGAGCCGTTGGGCGAGGACGCCGACGGAAAGGCCGTCTATCTGCGCGACATCTGGCCAGCGAGCCAGGAGGTCCAGGACACCATCCGCAAGGCGTTGACGCCGGACATGTTCAGGAAGCGCTACGGCAACGTCTTCGAAGGTCCGCCGGAATGGCGCAAGGTGAAGGTTGCGACCGGCGCCACCTTCTCTTGGGACATGGGCTCGACCTACATCGCCCATCCGCCTTATTTCGACAATATGCCGAAGCAGCCGGCGCCGCTCGCGGACGTGCATCTGGCGCGGCCCTTGGCCATCCTCGGCGACAGCATCACCACTGACCACATCTCGCCGGCGGGCTCGATCAAGAAGGACAGCCCGGCGGGCCAATACCTGATGGGCTTCCAGGTGCGCCCGGCGGATTTCAACTCCTACGGCGCCCGTCGCGGCAATCACGAAGTAATGATGCGCGGCACTTTCGCCAACATTCGCATCCGCAACGAGATGGTGGCGGGGGTCGAGGGCGGCATGACCAAGCACCTGCCGGATGGCAAGGTGATGCCGATCTACGATGCGGCGATGCTCTATCAGAAGGAAGGCGTGCCGCTAGTCATCGTCGGCGGCAAGGAATACGGCACCGGCTCATCGCGCGACTGGGCGGCGAAGGGGACGCGGCTCCTGGGCGTGCGCGCCGTCATCGTCGAGAGCTTCGAGCGCATCCACCGCTCCAACCTCGTCGGCATGGGCGTGCTGCCGCTGCAGTTCAAGGACGGCACCGACCGCAAGAGCCTCAAGCTCGACGGCAGCGAGCGTTTCGACATCCTCGGCATCGCCGCGGGATTGAAGCCGCGCATCGAGCTACCCTGCCGCATCCACCGCGCCGACGGCTCGGTCGAGACCGTGCCGCTGCTCTGCCGCATCGACACGCTCGATGAACTAGAATATTTCCGCCACGGCGGCATCCTGCAATATGTGCTGCGCCACATGATGAAGGCGGCCTAGCCGCGGCGGATGCGACAGCTCTGCGATTCGTGCAAGGCTTTCCGCCGCTTCGGCTCCGGCGGTGTTGTGCCGGCCGAACCTTTCACCCTATCGTGAAGGCGATTTACTGGCGCCGAGGTTGACGGCAGCGCATGATGCCGCATGATCACTGATCACATGCCGATGACGCGAGCTTTTCTTTTTGTCTCGCTTTTGGCGGGAGTCGCTTCGAGCGCGGCCATGGCGCGAGGGGCCGAGGCGCCGCCCGTGGTCGTCGAGCTCTTCACTTCGCAGGGCTGCAGCTCCTGCCCGCCGGCGGACAATTTCCTCGGCGAGCTGGCGCAGCGCGCGGACGTCCTGGCGCTCGCCTTCCACGTCGATTACTGGAACTATATCGGCTGGACCGATCCCTTCGCGTCGAAGCTCGCGACGCAGCGCCAGCGGGACTATTCGCAGCGGCTCGCGCTCCGCTATGTATACACGCCGCAGATGGTGGTCAACGGCGTTGCCGAGGGGGTCGGCGCCGAGCCGGAAACCATCAACCCGCTGATCAAGGTCGCGGCGGCCGACGGGGCGCCGCGCGCGATCACGATGCTGGGCCGCACCGCCAACGGGCGCCTCACCGTGCATATCGAGGCCGGGACGCCGCCCGAGCCGGCCTCGATATGGCTCGTCGGTTTCGACCGCGAACATACGACGCGCGTGCTGCACGGCGAGAACCAGGGGCGGACGTTGAAGGACTATCAGGTGGTCCGCAGCTTCCAGGAAATCGGAACCTGGAATGGTGCCGCGCTCGATCTCGACGTTGCCGGCAATACCGTGCTGGGCGACGGCAACGTCGCTGTCCTGGTGCAGCTGCGCGGCACCGGCCGCATCATCGGCGCCGCCACCCTCAAGCCGCCCACCAGTTAGCCGTCAGCCCTCGCTCGAGCAGCATCGACAGCCGCTTGGCGAAGGCATCGGGATCGGGCAGCTGCTCGCCCTCGAGGATGCGCGCCTGGTCTAGCAGCAGCCAGGCAAAATCG
>DASWFH010000381.1:0-3555 GCA_036394355.1 Allostellaceae bacterium
CGAGCAGGGCGATCTCGCCGGCGCCACCTCCTCGGCCTCGAGCAAGCTCGTCCATGGCGGCTTGCGCTATCTCGAATACGGCGAGTTCCGCCTGGTGCGCGAGGCGCTGCGCGAGCGCGAGGTGCTGCTCGCCAATGCGCGGCACATCGTGCGCCCGCTGCGCTTCGTGCTGCCGCATGATGCGCGGCTCAGGCCGCGCTGGATGATCCGCGCCGGGCTCTTCCTCTACGACCACATCGGCGGGCGGCGCGAGCTGCCGGGCACGGAGACGGTGGATTGCGCCCGCCATCCCTATGGCGTGCCGCTGCGCGCGGGGCTGCACACCGCCTTCGTCTATTCCGATTGCTGGGTCGACGACGCGCGGCTCGTCGTGCTCAACGCGCGCGATGCGGCGCGGCGTGGCGCGGCGATCCTCACCCGCACGGAGCTGGTGTCGGCGCGTCGCGTCGAGGGCCGTTGGCGGGCGCGTCTCAGGCATAGCGACGGACGCACGCACGAGGTCGCCGCGCGCATCCTCGTCAATGCCGGCGGCCCGTGGGTCACCGAGGTGCTGCATCGCTGCGGCATGAGCGAGGTCAAGGCGGAGCTGCGCCTGGTCAAGGGCAGCCACATCGTCGTGCCGCGGCTCTACGAGGGCGAGCAGGCCTATCTGCTGCAGAACGACGACCGCCGCGTCGTCTTCGTGCTGCCGTTCGAGCAGGCCTTCACGCTGATCGGCACCACCGACATTCCCTATGCCGGCGAGCCCGGCCGCGTCGCCATCGATGCGGCCGAGACGGAGTATCTCTGCCGCGCCGTGTCAAGCTGGCTGGCGCGTCCGGTGACGCCGGCGGCGGTGGTGTGGAGCTATGCCGGCGTGCGCCCGCTCTACGACGACCACGCGAAGAACGCCGCCGCGGTGACGCGCGACTACGTCTTTCATCTCGACGCCGCCGGCGCGCCGGTGCTGTCCGTGTTCGGCGGCAAGATCACCACCTACCGCCGCCTCGCCGAGCACGCGCTCGAGCGCCTCGGCAAGTTCTTTCCCGGCGCCAGCGGCCCGTGGACGGAAGCCGCGCCGCTGCCCGGCGGCGACCTGCCGCCGGGCGGCGCGCCGGCGCTGGCCGCGGCGCTGACGGCCGAGCGCCCGTGGCTCGCCGCGGCCACCGCGGCGCGGCTGGCGCGCAGCTATGGCAGCGAGGCGCGACGGCTGCTCGACGGCGTCGCCGGCCCGGCCGATCTCGGCCGCGATTTCGGTGCCGGCCTGAGCGCGCGCGAGGTCGACTGGCTCACGACGGAGGAATGGGCGGCGAGCGCCGAGGACATCCTGTGGCGGCGCAGCAAGCTCGGCCTGCATCTGGCGCCGCCAGCGATGCGTGTGCTCGAGGAATATCTGCAGCGGTGAGAAACGCCTTGCCGGCTCGCCCACCGCGCCCTATTCGTTTCCGGCTGAGGCGGCGGGGACCGAGGGGAATATAATCATGGCTTCCACGGGTGCGGTGAAGGCGCTGGGCATTTGCGGCAGCTTGCGCAAGGGCTCCTACAACCGGGCGGCGCTGCGCGCGGCGGCCGAGCTGCTGCCCGACGGCATGAGCCTCGACATCGCCGATATCTCGCCGCTGCCGCTCTACAACGAGGATGTGCGCCAGGCCGGCTTTCCGCCGCCGGCGCAGCTTCTGCGCGACCAGATCCTCGCCGCCGACGCGCTGCTCTTCGTCACGCCCGAATACAATTACTCGATCTCGGGCGTGCTCAAGAACGCCATCGACTGGGCGTCGCGGCCGCCGAACCAGCCCTTCGACGGCAAGCCGGTGGGCATCATGGGCGCGACGGCGAGCCTGTGGGGCACGACGCGCGCGCAGTACGACCTGCGCAAGATGTGCGTCTATCTCAACATGTTTCCGCTGAACAAGCCCGAGGTCCTGATCGCGCAGGCGCAGAGCAAGTTCGACGCCGAGCTCAAGCTCACCGACAAGACCACGCGCGACCTGATCGCGCAGTTGATGGTCGCGCTGCGCGACTGGACGCGCCGGCTGCGCCCGGCCTAGGAGCCTGTCTTGGAAATGGGATGGGTCTGCGACATCGATATTTCCCGTCGGGCTAGGAGCGAGGAGCGAAGCGATGCCGTGCGCATCGCGAGCGACGAGCGACGACGAGCCGACGGGAAATATCGATGTCCCTGCGGGTTGCACGAGGACGGGGCGCTGCCGCGTCGCGGCGCCTTGACGATGCGCCCGGCATCGCCTGCGGCGCCGCTCCTAACATCGCCCCGTCCTCGTGCAACGCAGACCCATCCCATTTCCCAGACAGGCTCCTAGCGTCAGCCGCTGACCAGCACGATCTCCGCGTCGCCTTCCTTGCGCAGCACGTTGAGCGAGGCGTCGCGGGTGTGGCGGCGGAACAGCAGGTCGACCGACACGTCGCCCATGCGGAGATGCTCGAGCGTCACCTCCTCGATGAAGGCGGGGAGCGCCGGGCGCGTGAAGCGGATCTCTGCCGCGGCCGGGTTGAAGGAGACGCCCAGCGCGGCGCCCATCACCGCGAAGGCGGCGGCGCTCGACCAGGCCTGCGGGCTGCACGCCACCGGGTAGGAGGTCGGCCCCTCGCCGACGCGGCGCGGAAAGCCGCAGAACAGCTCCGGCAGCCGGTGCAGGTCGGTCGCCGCCGCCGCGGCGAAGAGCCCGCCCATCACCCTGAGCAGCGGCTCGCGCAAGCCGTAGCGCGAAAAGCCCATGGCGATGAGGCCGTTGTCGTGCGGCCAGACCGAGCCGTTGTGATAGGACATGGGATTGTAGCGCGCTTCGCCGGCGGCGACGGTGCGGATGCCCCAATCCGAGAAGCCGGTATCGTCCATCAGCGTCGCGGCGACGCGCGCCGCATGCGCGGGGTTGGCGATGCCGGCGAAGAGCGCGTGGCCGGCATTCGAGCTGCGCACGCGGCAGGGCCGCTTGGCGCCGTCGAGCGCGAGGGCATAGGTGCCGATCTCCGGGCACCAGAAAGCCTCTTCGAAGCGCTGCTGCAGCGTCGCGGCGCGCTCGGTGAAGTCATCCTTCGTCTCGTCCTCGCCGAGTGCGCGCGCGAGCGCCGCCGCGCCGCGCCAGGCGGCGTAGGCGTAGCCCTGGACTTCGACCAGCGCGATCGGCGGCTCGGCGAGACGGCCATTGGCGTGGAAGACGGAATCGTTCGAGTCCTTCCAGCCCTGGTTAGTGAGCCCCTTGTCGGAGCGCCGGTCGTATTCGAGAAAGCCGTCGCCATCGGGATCGGCGTAGTCGCGCATCCAACCCAGCGCCGCGCCGATATTGGGCCAGATCGCGCGGATGAAATCGATGTCGCCGGTGCGCTTGTAATAAGCGGCGGCGAGGACGACGAAGAGCGGCGTGCTGTCGACGCTGCCGTAGTAGCGGCCGAACGGCACTTCGCCGAGCGCAGCCATCTCGCCCTTGCGCGTCTCGTGCAGGATCTTGCCGGGCTCGGCGTCCATCGCCGGGTCGACGCGCGTCGCCTGGGTGGCCGCGAGGAACGCGAGCACGCCCTTGCCGAGTTCCGGCGCCAGCCACAGCGTCTGCAGCGCGGTGA
>DASWFH010000382.1:0-2149 GCA_036394355.1 Allostellaceae bacterium
GCCGAGCGGCAGGCTCGTCACCAGCGCGCCGAGGACGAACACGCATAGCAGGATGCACGCGGCAAGGCCGGGATAGATGCGCAGCGCGCGTTTGGCGAGGAAGCGCAGCGGCGAGCCCGTCGTCTCGAAGCTCTGCGTGACGAGGAAGCCGCTGATGATGAAGAACACGAAGACGCCGACCACGCCGAGCACCGTCTGGCCGCCGGTCATCAGCATCAGCGGCTCGGTGTCCTGGCGGCCCTGGCTCAGCAGGAATGCGTGGGAGAAGATGACCGAACTCGCCGCGACGAGGCGCAGCGCGTCGAAATTATTGCTCCGCTCCACCACGGCGCTCCTTTGCGCGCAGGATGGAGCGGCGAGCGCGCTTGTCAACCGCCGCGGCGTCGCGGCGGCTTAGCGCTGCGGATGCGCCTGGCGCCAGACCGGCAGGTAGTCGTAGGTGGCGTAGAACTCGGTGCGGTAGGCGCCCCAGCCTTTTTCCTCGATGACGCGGTTCACTTCGCGCAGCCGCTCCGGCGGGACGCGCAGGGTCACCACCTGGCCGATGCCCATCATCACATACCACGAGACGATCTCGATCCCCGCTGGCGGGAAGCTGCTGTCGAAGCCGGTGTCCTTCAGATGCTGCTGGATCTGCGGCAGCGTCTTCGACTGGTCGTGGCGCAGGAAGATGGTGAGGAGGATGGCGCCGTGGTCGGCGCTTGCGGCCGGCGGCGGCGCCGCGGTTTGCGCCGCGGATGGCGCCGGCGCGGCGCAAACCGCGGCGACGAGCGCCAGCGCAGCCATGGCGCCGCCGATGGCGCGCGTCACCGGCGCGCCACCAGCGCCATCAGCGCGCCGCCCACCAGCGCGCCGAGGCCGACGACGATATAGGCCATGGTTCCTTGCGTGTAGCGCCCGATGAAGGTCTGCGACGCCTGGTCGACAAGGGAATGCGAGGCGTTGAGCCCGACCACCAGGATCACCGCGCCGACCACCGCCAGCACGATGCCGAGCACGCGTATGCCGCTCATCACGGCGCTCCGTTATTGCCTTTGCGGAAAACGGCGGGCGCCCCGGCGCGTTCCCGGAGGCGACCGGGCCCTTGGCTCTCGGCAGTCAGCCGCGCTTGGAGGTCAGTCGGTGTGGCGGTCGCCGCAGACGCCCGAGCCGCGCCAGTCGCGGCGCTCGATGGTGCTGGGCTTGCGCTCGGATTCGTCGTTGCGACGGCCCGCGTCGCCGGGCGCGTGCGCTCTCTGCTCGCGCGGCTCGTCATGCTTGTGAGGTTCGTGCGATTTGCGCTTGTCGTTGCGATCGTGGTTCATGCGTTCCTCCTCGCCGCGTGGCGTTTGGATCTTCGTCCATCCTGGGCGGGTCCTAAGGCCAACGGCATGAGGCGAAGGTCGTTTCCTTGCGACCCTCGCCGGTTGCCGAGGCCGGTGGCTCGGGTGCCGCTCGGTGCACGCGCCCGCGTTCACCATTGGCTGAGTATGAGCCACCCGCACATCCCCGCAATTTCGTTGCGGGGGTCGTCTCGATGGACGATTAGGGAAGCATCCGCGCTTGCGGTTAACGATCGCTTAACCGGCCGGCCCGCGCAAGCAAGACGTGTCGCGCGCGAATCTAGGCGGCCTGATCGCGCTCCGCGTTGAAGCGGTCGATCCACCCGCCGATCCATTCGACCGCGACCTCTTCCGGGATGGTGCCGGCGCTGGCGTCGTGCAGCATCGGCTCGCCGATGCGCCGCGCGCCCAGCGCTTGCAGCAGCGCGTCGAAGCGCTTGCCGCCGAAGCAGAAGGTCTGCGCATAGGTGCGGTCGCCAAGCCCGATGACGCCGTAGCGCAGCCGCGCCAGGTCCGGCTTCGCCCGCTCGAGGTCGGCGAAAAGCGCCTGCGCGTTGTCGGGCACGTCACCCTGGCCGTAGGTCGAGGTGCACAGCAGGAAAGCGCCGTCGCCGGCGAAGATCGCCGCGCCCAGCCCGTCCATGGGAACGACCGCGACGGCGACCCCGCGCGCCTTCACCGCATCGGCCACCTCGTCGGCGACGAGCTGCGCCGTGCCGGTCATGGTGCCGACCAGGATGGTCAGGCGCTGCTCCACAAGGGGCCTCCTTGGCACTGGACGTTCCAGGCGGCCGAGACTATAGTGCATGTCACATTTTTAGCAAGCA
>DASWFH010000383.1:0-3589 GCA_036394355.1 Allostellaceae bacterium
GCATTGGCGTCGCGCGGCTCGCTCGCCTGCGCCTCGGCGAACCAGCGGGCGAACTCGTCGAAAGGCGCTCTATGGGAGATAGCGCTCACTAGACCCCTCTTCCGCCGCAACCATAGACCGAACCGCGGTTTTTTCCATCTCCCCGGACCCCGCCCGGCGGTTGCCGCGACTGGGCGATCCGGTCAAGATGTGCGCCGCAAGGCCAACAGCCGCGCGGTCCATATGGTCAGGCAATCGGTATGAGGGATCCCTATGCCGTGCTCGGCGTCCCCCGGGGCGCTTCGGAGACCGACATCAAGAAGGCCTATCGCCGGCTGGCGAAGAGGCTGCATCCCGATCTGAGCCCGGGTAACCGCGCCAACGAGCAGCAGTTCAAGGAGGTCACCGCCGCCTACGACCTCCTGTCGGACCCGGCGAAGCGGGCGCGCTTAGATCGCGGTGAGATCGACGGCGCCGGCGGCGAGCGCGGCGCCGACTTTCGCGCCGAGGGCGCCCGCGCCTATCGCCGCGCTGCCGGCGGCGCCTTTTCCTTCGAGGAGATCATCGCCGAGCTGCTGGGCCGTGGTCGCGATGCGGGCGCCGGCAGCGCCACCGCGGAGCCCGAGGCCGGGTTGGCCCAGAAGCTGCGCCTCGGCTTCCTCGAGGCCGCGCTCGGCGGCAAGCGGCGCGTCACGCTGGCCGATGGGCGCGAGGTCGAGATCACCGTGCCCGCCGGCATCGACACCGGGCAGACGCTTCGCCTGCGTCCACGCGCCGGGCGCGGCTGGGCGCCGGACGAGACTCTGCTCGAGATCGTCGTCGAGCCGCATCCGCATTTCCGCCGCAAGAACCACGATATCCATCTCGAGCTTCCCGTCACCGTCACGGAGGCGGTGCTCGGCGCCACCGTGACCGTGCCGACCCTACGCGGCAGTGCCGCCGTCAAAGTGCCGCGCGGCTCGAACAGCGGCTCGACCTTGCGCCTCAAGGGCCGCGGCATCACCGCGGACGGCAAGACTGGCGACCAATACGTCAAGCTGCGGGTCGTCCTGCCCGACCCGCCGGATCCGGAGCTCACCGCCTTTCTCGAGCGCTGGGGCGCGGCGCACGGCTACGACGTGCGCGGCAAGCTAGACTAGGTGCCTAACACTCACGAGCACTGTGAAGGGCGTAACCCAGACGGCCTTCTAGGGCCGCCGGTGACGGCTCGGGTGGGGGAACGGCGCGACCGGGGCGCCGGGACCGACCAGCTCGCTCAGCGGCAGCGCCAGGGCATCGCGCTCGGCGCCGGCGATGCGTTGCAGCGCCGCGGCGATCCGCCCCTGCCAGGGCAGTCCACCCTCCTCCCGCAGGCTGGTGGCGAGCGGCAGGCCGAGCGCGCGATAGAGATCCATCAGCGTCGCGCCCTCGAGCGAGCGCGCCAGCACCCAGCCGCCATCCGCCGCCGCGGCGACGAAGCCGGCATGGCGCAAGAGGCTCAGATCGTCATCGACGGCCGTGGTCGGGATGCCCAGCCGCTCGGCGATGGCCAACGTCGGCAATGTCCCGCCCTGCCGCGTCTGCGCCGCCAGCTCCGCCAGGAAGGCAAGACCGAGACCCAGCCGATGCGCCGCCGGCTTCACGTCCTTGGCGTGCTGGTCGATGCGCCATTGCGGCAAGGCCGCCGCGACAACGGCGCCGAAGAGCACCGCGCTCCACGCCACATACATCCACAGCAGGAAGATCGGGATCGCCGCGAGCGCGCCATAGACCGCGCGATAGGTCGAGAGATAGCTGACATAGAGCACGAAACCGCTCTTCAGCCCTTCGAGCAGCGCCGCGGCGACGAGGGCGCCGAAGAAGGCCTCGCGCCAGCGCACCAAGCAATTGGGGATGAGCTCGTAGACGAGCGTGAAGACGATCGTCTCCAGCAGGAACGGCACGGCGCGCAGGAAGCCGCGCATGACCGGGTCGTCCCACAGGCCGTTGGGCTCGTAAGCCGCAAGGCCGGCGTTGCGGGCGAAGAGACCGATATATCCCGGCAGCGAGAAGCTGACGCCGAGCAGCAGCGGCCCCAGCGTCAGGATGGCCCAATAGGCCAGGATACGCTGCATCCAAGGACGATGTGACTGGACCCGCCAGATGTGATGCAGCTGGTCCTCGATGGTGGCGAGCAGCAGCACCACGGTGACGGCCAGCGCCAGCACGCCGATCGTCGTCGTGCGCACGGAAGTGCCGGCGAAATAGCGGAACCACCATTCGACCTCGCCGCTCACCTCCGGCACGAAGGCTTGGAACAGCGTGGCAAGTAGCGCATCGCGCTTGTCGGCGAAGACCGGGACGGCGGAGAGCACGGCCAGCGCGATCGCCGTCACCGGCACAAGCGCGATGAGCGTCGCGTAGCTGAGCGCGCCGGCGCCGGCCAGGCAGCCATCGCCGACAAAGGTGGCGATGGTATAGCGGATGAAGGCGGCCAGCGTGCGCAGCCGGGCCAGCCCAGCCTGGAGGTAGAGCGCCGGGCGCGTGCTCATATGGGCCCCAAACACGCCGGCGAGGGGGTAATTCCCGGCGCGGCGGCGTCGCGCCGCGGCCGCGGCGCTTTCCGCCGCCCGCCGCCTTCGTGTAGGATGCGCGGCCTTTGCGCCCTTGGCGGGTGCGGTCCGAGGAGAAATGTAGGGATGGGGGAAATAAAGCCGCTCATGGCCGGCAAGCGGGGCCTCATCATGGGCGTCGCCAACGAGCGCTCAATCGGCTGGGGCATCGCCAAGGCGGTGCATGCCCACGGCGCCGAGCTCGCCTTCACCTTCCAGGGCGACGCGCTCGGCAAACGCGTGCGCCCGCTCGCCGACAGCCTCGGCAGCAAGATCGTGATGGATTGCGACGTCACCGACGAGACGAGCCTCGACAGCATTTTCACGACGCTCGCCAAGGAGTGGCAGCGGCTTGACTTCGTCGTGCATGCCATCGCGTTCGGCGGCGAGCTGAAGGGGCGTTATGTCGACACGTCACGGGACAACTTCCTGCGCAGTTTGGAGATTTCCTGCTACTCCTTCACCGACATTTGCCGCCGCGCCGCGCCGCTGATGAGTTCAGGCGGCAGCCTCCTGACGCTGAGCTATCTCGGCGCCGAGCGCGTCATGCCGCATTATAACGTCATGGGCGTCGCCAAGGCAGCGCTCGAGGCGAGCGTGCGCTACATCGCCGTTGATTTGGGCGGCCAGAACATCCGCGTCAACGCCATCTCCGCCGGCCCGATCAAGACGCTGTCCGCCCACGGGATCGGCGATTTCCGCTACATCCTTAAATGGAACCAATATAATTCTCCGTTAAAGCGCAACGTCACCATCGAGGAGGTCGGCGGCGCCGGCCTCTATCTGCTGAGCGATCTCGGGGCCGGCGTCACCGGCGAAGTGCATCACGTCGATTCGGGCTACCACGTGGTCGGGATGAAGGCGGTCGACGCGCCGGACATCTCCGTCGTCTAGGCTCAAAGCGAGGGCGCGTGGCGGGCAGCAGCTTCGGCACCTTGTTCCGCTTCACCACCTGGGGCGAAAGCCACGGGCCGGCGATCGGCTGTGTCGTCGAGGGCGTGCCGCCGCGCCTGCCGCTCGAGGCGGCGGAGATCCAGCAC
>DASWFH010000384.1:0-1841 GCA_036394355.1 Allostellaceae bacterium
TCGTTGGTCGCGGCCGGGCTTCGCGACACCGCCGCCAGAACCAGCAGCGACGCTGCGGCACAGATGCGGCCGGCGTCACGGCTTTTCATCGCGCTCGCCGGAATAGGTCATCGACTCCTCGAACGCGCTCGGGACGGCCGATTTCCCCGCCGCCGTGCTGATCTGGTAGATCGTGCCGGGCACCGCATCGCACAGGATGAAGCGGTACGTCTTGTCGGCGACGCCCGGGAAGCGCTCGACCATCGCATCGTTGCGGAACGGCGTGATGACGATCTCGGTGCCGCTCTGCTTGCCGCCGTCGACGGTCACCTCCACCGGATGCATCTCGGCGCCATCCACGAACGCGCGGCGAATGCGATTGCGGAAATAGGTCGCGGCGCCGCCGGTCGCCTGGCGCATCTCGATCACGTCGTGCTCGAGGAAGAACATCAGCAGCGGATTGCCGTGGAAGCCGGTCACGGGCGGAAAATTCATCCGGCGCTCGCCGCTGAGGAAATCGACGGCGACGTCCTTGCCGCCATCCTCATGGACCTCGCGGATGTCCGCGCTCACCTTGTCGACATAGTCGCCGCCGGACCCGCCGCGATGCTCGAACGCGTATTCGAGCCGCACCGGCCGGGTGATGCCCTTCAGATGATCGCTCTCGAACAGCGCGATCTGCGCCTGGCTCAGCGGTGGATCCTCGGCCTGAGCGGCGCCGACAACGCCCAGCAACAGCGCAGCGCCGATCAACGCATTGTGAATAACGGTTCGCCTTCCCATTCCGCCGTTCCCGTCCGTGGTTTCGCCCACAGCAGCGGTGCGCTGCCGGTGTGGCGGCATGATACCGGCGACATCTTCCTTTGGCGATGGTCGCCGCCCCGGCGAACGATTCCGCAACTCCGGTCGTTGGCCGATGAAAAGCGCCGCTGTCCCGAACATGGCCCAATTCCCGCGGCGATGCCCGGTTAGCGGAGCGTTAAGCATGATCGACCGTTTAGCGGAGTCTTAAGCATGGTGTGGCAGGCTATGGGACAATTGGAGCAAGCTTTAGGAAACGGACATGGCTGAGCTCGTCCTGGTTTTCTGCCTGCTCTCGTCGCCCTCCTCCTGCCAGGAGGAGAGGCCGTCCTTGGAGCAGATGTCTTTGACTTCCTGCCTCGTCCAAGGTCAGCAATACGCCTCGGACTGGCTGGCCGACCATCCGAAATGGGTGCTGTCGCGCTGGCGCTGCGAGCAAAACCTGCCGCGGCAGCGCGCGTCCTGAGCGCGGCCGTCATCGCGGCCGCCCCAGGCGGTTGCCATCGACCGGGCCATCGGGCATCCTGCCGCGCATGACGATGTCGTGGATGCTCGCTGACGCGCTTGGGCTGCAGCGGAAACCGGACCGGCCGGTTTCGGTCTACCGCATGTTCGTGCGCGATCTCGTGCTGCCCTTCCGCATCGGCATCTACGCCTATGAGCACAACGCGCCGCAACGGGTGCGCGTCAACGCCGAGCTGCTGGTGGAGAGCGCCGTCGCGGAAGACGATTTCGGCCGCGTCGTCAATTACGAGACCATCGTCAACGGCATCCGCGAGCTGGCGCGGGGCGAGCACATCAACCTGGTGGAGACGCTCGCCGAGCGGATCATCGATCTCTCGATGACCGATCCGCGCGTCCTTGCCGCACGCGTCTCTGTCGAAAAGCTCGACGTCTATCCCGATGCCGAAAGCGTCGGCGTCGTCTTGAAGCGCCGCCGGAAGCCGCCCGCCGGCGGCTGATGGCCGTCATCGTCAAGCTGGGCGGCAGCCTCGCCGCGGCGGGAACGCTCAGGACATGGCTTGCCGTCGTCCTCGCGCATGGCGGCGGTCGCTGCATCA
>DASWFH010000385.1:0-4596 GCA_036394355.1 Allostellaceae bacterium
CCGCCGCGCCGCCGTGGCGATGCGCGGCTGAGGCGCCCGAAGAATCAGCGCTGCTCGAATGTGCCGATGAGACGGCCGCGCGCGATGACGTCTGCGCTGATGGCGGCGAGGAGCTCGCTCAGGCGCGGCTCCTTCGCCAGGGCGAGCGGCCGCCGCAGGGCAACGAGCTGGAAGACGTAGCGGTGGGGACCGTGGCCCGGCAGGGCTCTGGGACCGGCGTAAGCGCGTCGTCCGAACGAGGCGCGGCCGAGCCTGATACCGGGCGCGGGCGCGGCGCCAAGAGCGCCTTCGGCGAGCCCGCCCGCGGCGGGCGAAATGCCGGTCGCGATGACGTGAACGACCGGACGCGGAAGCGGCGCATCCGGATCCTGCACGATCAGGATCAGTTCGGCTGCTTCTTCGGGAACGCCGGACCAGCTCAAGGGCGGCGAGATATTTTCGCCGACCCCGGCGCCGGCGTAGCGGACGGGAATGGCGCGACCTTCTGCGAAAGCGGAGCTGACGAGACGGATGCGGTCCGGGGCACTCGCGAGGGCCGGGGCGTTCCACGCCAAATATTTGTCACTCGCCCGGATGCCCCGCAGCGCCTTTCCGATCATCCGCGCGATCATGTCCTTGGGCACGCGTCGGTCTTCGGCTCGGTCCGCTCTCAGTCTTCGTAGACCAGTTCGGCATCGTGGCGCCGAGCTTCGTGCTCGAGCCAGGCGCGCGCATCCGCCAGGGCGACAAAGCGCCGGATCCCGCTGCGGTGGCTGCCGGCGCCGAGCGACACGCGGTAGACGGCACGGAAGTCGTCATCGATGCAGTCGATCGCCGATACGAACCGGAGGTGATCTTCCGATGGCGGCATGGCATCGACCTGCTCGAGGAGGCAGAGCGCAGGCTCGCGCGCCGCCAAGCGAGGTGTCGCTTGACGGCGACTTCGACCACGGGCTACGCAGATTCCATGCCAGAGGCGGCGGAGCCTGAACCCGATCCCGCAGGTTGAAGAGCCTTGCCGGCAGCGCCCGCCCGCCGTTCAAAGCGGCCATGATGGGCGTCGCGGCGGCGCAGTGCGGCCGAAAGCGGAGGCCGGCGGCACGGCCGCGTGCAGCGGCCTCTGCCGCATGCTTGAACAAAGTGCTCGCGGAATGGACAGCAACGAGGCCCATGGAACGCCTGGGATCGCCGATGCCGCAGCCGCTGTCGCCTGCAGCCGGGGACGGGGCGATGCGCTAGGATCGGGCGCCGGCGCTGCTGCTGGCGCGGAACATGCACGGAAAATCACGCCGACTCGACGCCAGCCCGCCGTCCCGCATCAGCCCGGTCCCATGCCAGTCCTCACCGTCCGCCACGTCACCACCTACCGTTACAAACAGCCGGTCTCCCTGGGCGAGCACCGCATCCTGTTCCGGCCGCGCGACAGCTATGATCAGCGGCTGATCGAGGCGGCGCTCGAGATCGCGCCGGAACCGTCGGATCTGCGCTGGATACACGACGTCTTCGGCAATTGCGTCGCCATCGCGCGCTTCGGTCACCGCGCCCAGGAGCTGCGCTTCGTCTGCACCATTCGTCTCGACCATTCGCCGCTGAACGCGCTCGATTTTCGCATCGACGAGCACGCCCGGACATATCCTTTCGCCTACGGCGCCGACGAGATGCCCGACCTCATCCGCTGCATCGAGCGGCAATACCTCGACCCCGATCACGAGCTCGACGGCTGGGCGCGCCAGTTCCTGCGCCGGAAAGGGCCGACCGACACCTATGAGCTGCTGACCGCGATCACCCTCGCCATCCGCCAGCGCTTCACCTATGTCGCGCGCGCCGAGAAGGGGGTGCAGAGCCCGCTCTCGACCTTGAAGCTGGGCAGCGGCAGCTGCCGCGACTTCGCCGTCCTGATGATGGAGGCGGCGCGCGCGCTGGGCTTCGCCGCGCGCTTTGTCTCGGGCTACCTCTACGGGCCGACGCGCGAGCGCGACAGCCATGTCGGCGGCGGCTCGACCCATGCCTGGGTGCAGGTCTATCTCACCGGCGCCGGCTGGGTCGAATTCGATCCCACCAACGGCATCGTCGGCAATCGCGACCTGATCCGCGTGGCGGTGGCACGCGATCCGCAGCAGGCGGTGCCGATCTGGGGCACCTGGACCGGTTTCCCGTCGGACAATATCGGCATGAGCGTCGAGGTCGAGGTCACCGCCGATGCCGCGGCCGGTGCGGCGCCTGACGCGCCGGCGAGCCGCGCGCCGCGCTCGGGCGCCGGGCCATGAACGCCCTGCGGCGACGACGGCGCGAGCCAAACTGCCGCCACCGGCCCCGAGCGCTGCCAGGGCCGCGCCGCTCCCGATCTGCGGCCGTTGCGGACAGGCGTGGGGGAGGACCCTGATGAAGATACGCGCGGGATACGAGATCATCTATGACTGCCCGCAGCCGACGCCGATGCTGCTCATTCTCAGCGTCCATCCGTCGCGGCTGCCCGACCTGCTCACCTCGCAGCAGATCCGCTTCGATCCGCTCATCCCGGCACGCGACTACAGCGACCGCTTCGACAATATCTGCACCCGTATCGTCGCGCCCGCGGGGCGGCTGACGATCGCCGCCGACCTGCTCGTGCGCGACAGCGGCGCGCCCGACCTGTTCGCGCCGGAGGCAACGCAGGTTCCGGTCGAGGAGCTGCCGGACGAGGTGCTCGTCTACCTTCTCGGCAGCCGGTATTGCGAGACCGACCGGCTGATGGACACGGCGTGGTCGCTGTTCGGCAATTCGCCGACCGGATGGGGTCGGGTCCAGGCGATCTGCGACTACGTGCATGATCGCATCACCTTCGGCTACGAGCATGCGCGCCCGACCAAGACCGCCTGGGAGACGTTCATGGAACGCCAGGGCGTGTGCCGCGACTTCACCCACCTCGCCGTCACTTTCTGCCGCTGCATGAACATCCCGGCGCGCTATTGCACCGGGTACCTCGGCGATATCGGCATCCCGCCGGTCGATGCGCCGATGGATTTCAGCGCCTGGTTCGAGGTCAATCTCGGCGGCGCGTGGTACACCTTCGACGCGCGGCACAACCGGCCGCGCATCGGCCGCATCCTCATGGCGCGCGGCCGCGATGCGACCGATGTCGCGATCACCACCAGCTTCGGCCTGTGCACGCTCTCCGGCTTTACCGTCGTCACCGATGAAGTGCCGGCGGAGAAGCCGGACGAAGCGAAGCCCTGGCGAGCCTCGATGTAGCGGCTCGGCTTTCCAAGCGCGGCTATGGCCGACAGCGTCACGCCGCTAATGCGCGTCGTCCCAATTGTGCGCCGCGCCGGTCTCGACGACGAGCGGCACCGACAGCTTGAGCACCGGGGCGCAGGCGGCTTCCATCACCTCTTTCACCACCGCCGCGGTCTTCTCCGCCTCGTCCTCGCGCGCCTCGAAGACGAGCTCGTCATGCACCTGGAGCAGCATGCGCGCGGTGAGGCCGGCTTTCGCCAGCGCCGGCGGGATGCGGATCATGGCGCGCTTGATGATGTCGGCGGCGGTGCCCTGCAAGGGCGCGTTGATCGCCTCGCGCTCGGCATAGCCGCGGCGCGACGGGTTGGTGTCGCGGATGCCGGGTATCCAGCAGCGCCGGCCGAACAGCGTCTCGACGTAGCCGCGCTCGCGGCACTCGGCCTTGACGCGGTCCATATAGGCGCGGATGCCGGGGAAGCGCGCGAAATAGGCCTTGATGTATTCGGCCGCCTCGGCTTGCGGGATCTGCAGCCGCTGCGCCAGGCCGAAGGCGCTCATGCCGTACATGATGCCGAAATTGATCGCCTTGGCGCGGCGGCGGATCTCGCCGGTCATCTCCGCCATCGGCACGCCGAACACCTGGCTCGCCGTCAGCGCGTGGATGTCGTCGCCGTTGCGGAAGGCGTCCTTGAGCGGGCCGACATCGCCGATCTCGGCGGCGAGGCGGAGCTCGATCTGGCTGTAATCGGCGGAGACCAGCAGGTGGCCGGGCTCGGCGACGAAGGCGCGGCGGATCTTGCGGCCTTCCTCGGTGCGGATCGGGATGTTCTGCAGATTGGGATCGGTCGAGCTGAGCCGCCCGGTGAGCGTTGCCGCCAATGCGAACGACGTGTGGACGCGGCCCGTCGCCGGATTGATCTCGCCCATCAGCGCGTCGGCATAGGTGCTCTTGAGCTTCGCGAGCTGGCGCCAGTCGAGCACGCGCGCCGGCAGATCGTGCGTCAACGCCAGTTCCTCGAGCACGGCGGCGTCGGTGCCATAGGCGCCGGCCTTGCTCTTGCGCCCGCCGGGCAGCGCCAGCTCGTCGAACAGCACTTCGCCGAGCTGCTTGGGCGAGCCGATGTTGAAGGGATGGCCGGCGAGCGTGTGGATCTCGCGCTCGAGCTCGACGAGGCGCCGCGCGAAATCCTCCGAGAGCCGGTTGAGCTCGGCGCGGTCGACGCGGATGCCGGCGCGCTCCATCGCCGCGACGACGCGCAGCAGCGGCCGCTCGATGGTCTCGTAGAAGGCGAGGCGGCGCTCGGCGAGGAGCCGCGGCTTGAGATCGCGGTGGAGGCGCAGCGCGATGTCGGCCTGCTCCGCCGCGTAGTCGCGCGCGCGCTCCAGCGGCACGGCGGCGAA
>DASWFH010000386.1:0-3950 GCA_036394355.1 Allostellaceae bacterium
GGCGTCTTCGTCACCACCGATGTGCAGCGCCGCCCCTTCCGCATCGATCCCGAGGCGTTGCGCTCGCTCGACGCGGTCCTCGACGTCATGGAGCTGCGCACCGGACTCGAGATCGAGGCCGCCGGGATCGCCGCCGACCGCGTCGATACCGCCGGGCGCGGCCGCATCGCGCGCGCCCTCGCCGCGATCGACGCCGCGCTGGCCAAGGGCGAGCCGGCCATCGAAGAGGATTTCGCCTTTCACCAGGCGATCGCCGAGGCGACGGGCAACCCGCATTTCCAGCGCTTCCTCGAATTCCTCGGCCGCTTCCTCATCCCGCGCCAGAGCATCCGCGTGGGCCTCAGGCGCGCGGAGGATTTGCGCGACTACCTCGAGCGCATCCAGAGCGAGCATCGCCAGATCGCCGCGGCGATCGGCGAAGGCGACGTCGCCGCCGCCCGCCGCGCCATGCGCCGCCACATGATGAACAGCCGCCGGCGCTATGAGACAAAGGCGGCGCGCAAGCACTGACGCTGCGCGTGGTGTCTCACGCGTCGCTCGTAACCCCGCAAAAACGCAGGAGGAGAGATGGCGATGGCTCTCGAACGCGTGTTGATCACCGGCGCCGCCGGCGGGATCGGCCGCCGTCTGCGGCGGTTGCTGCGCGGCGTCTATCCGGCGCTCCGGCTCTCGGACAAGGTGAGACCCGATGATCTTGCCGCCGACGAGGATTTCGTCGCCGCCGATCTCGGCGACCTGGCGGCGGTCGAAGCCGCATTGGCCGGCGTCGACGGCATCGTCCATTTGGGCGGCATGTCCGTCGAGAATGATTGGGAGACCATCCTCCAGGCCAACATCATCGGCACGCGCAACCTGTTCGAGGCGGCGCGACGGCAGGGCGTGGCGCGTGTCGTCTTCGCCTCGTCGAACCATGCCATGGGCTTCTACCCGCGTCGGCGGCGCGTCGGCACCGCGGCCCTCGTCCGTCCGGACTCGCGCTATGGCGTCAGCAAGGCGTTCGGCGAGGCGCTGGGCGCGCTCTATGCCGATAAGCACGGGCTACGCGTCCTGTGCATCCGCATCGGCAATGTCGACGACCGTCCGGTGGACCGGCGCCGCCTCGCCATCTGGCTCCATCCGGACGATCTCGTCCAGCTCGTGCGCATCGGGCTCGAGCACCCGGCGCTGCATTACGAGGTGGTCTACGGCGCCTCCGACAACGAGCGGAGCTGGTGGGACAACGGCGCCGCCTTCCGGCTCGGCTATCGCCCGCAATGGCGCGCCGAGGATTACCGCGACCAGGCCCTCGCCGCCGAGCGCGGTCGG
Organism: Allostellaceae bacterium; assembly: GCA_036394355.1. GTDB lineage: Bacteria > Pseudomonadota > Alphaproteobacteria > ATCC43930 > CGMCC-115725 > DAHUYF01. The sequence goes on from DASWFH010000386.1 coordinate 1,306, forward strand.
CCGCCCGACCCGGTTGGCGACGCCATGCAAGGCGGCCCCTTCGCCTCGGCCGAGTTCTCGGGCGACATCGAGCGCCTGTGACGCTCAGCGAAACACCGCCGTGACCGTACCCTCGAGCGTCAGGACCAGGACGAGGATGTCGCCGACCTACTTCGCCTCCTCGGCGATGCCGCCAGGATCGTCTTGATTTGGCTTGGACGTTGAGCGTCCGGGGGTGGGAAGCGGCTAGTTGACGCGCTCGTCCTCCTCGGGGGCGCGGGTGAGCTCGTGGACCGCCTGATCCACCTGGAGCCACGAGGTGATCGCCGTCCGCTCCACATCTTCCTCGCGCAGGCGCGAGATCCGCGCGCTCACCACCGCCGCGGCGGCGGGCCCATGCTTGGCGACGAGCCAAGCGGCGACGGTCCAGATGCTTCGATCGATGTGCATTCCGGTTGAACGCGCTTCTTGGGGCGAAGTTCCGGCGCGGATAGCTACACGCCGGCGACTTGCCGCAGGAGGGTTCGCGTCGCTTCGATGACCGCTTGCCAGGCATCGGCGGCAAGGTCGTCGCCGACCTCGACCGCGCGGGCCGCGCGCGCCAGCAAAGGCGATCGCGGCCGGGCCGTATTTCTCGGTCAGGTTGCGGGCGATCTGGGCGGCATCCGGCGCTTCGAGTACGAGCGACGAACGCTTGGGCACGCGAAGGGGTTGCACGCCGGCGCCGCTCTCCTGGCGCTGACGGCTCGAAGTCGAAACATCCGGGTCAATGGACATGTTCCCGCTCGCTCGGCTCCGCCTTGATGAGCTCGGCCGTGGCCCTGGCAATCCAGCACCACACGACATAGGTGAGCTCGTCATCGCTCTTCCCATGCTTCTTGGCCTCGCGCGCCGCCACATCCGCTGCATCCTCGCCATGGCGTCGGACGAGCAACATGGCCGCTTCCCAGATCTGCCGCTCGCTGGTCATCATCCTAGAACATGAAGGTCGGCGTGGCCCCGGGGGTTCCCGGCACAGCCGCGCCGATCATCCTTCACTCGATCACGGAACTTGCGGTCTGCTCGGGCAGCACTTCGATCTGCACGCGAGCCAAGCCCTGTTCAGTCATGCCGAGCTCCTGGGCGGCGCGGGTGGAGAGGTCGATAACGCGGCCGCCGATATAGGGGCCGCGGTCGTTGACGCGCACGGCGATGGAACGCCCGTTCTCGAGGTTGGTCACCCGCGCCCGGGTGACGAGCGGCAGGGTGCGGTGCGCGGCGGTGAGCTTGTTCTCGTCGAACACCTCGCCGCTGGCGGTCAAGCGGCCCTGGTGGCGGCCGCCATACCACGAGGCGATGCCGACTTGGCGATATTCCGGAACCGCCTCGGCCAGCACTGTGCTCGGGGCGACGGTCGGCGCGGACGGTTCATCTGCCACAGAATTGACAGAATCCGGCCCCGGCTGGAATGAGACGATCCTACCGGTAGCCGAACTATCGTCAATAAACCCAACCAAGGCGATTACAAAAATCCAATAAACCCAGAACGCTAGCGGGTGTTTCCGCATCGGGCCTCCTGCTCCTCTTGGGGTTATTGGTTAATTTCTATGAAGACAACAGGTGAGACTACCGCGACGTTCCGCGAATGCAAACTAGTCAATAGGAGTACTGATCGTGGGGACAGCGTAACGGTTGCGCCGGACCACGGCGCAACCGCGCAATGCAGGTCACGCTGGCGGCAGCGCCGCGCCCGTTCGCGTGGTACCGACCTAGACTAGCTCAGCCGCCTGCTTGCCAGTGCTTGATGGCCTCGAGGGCGTAGATGAGCATGATGAGGTTGAGGCCACGGCCGTGGCCGCCCTCACTTGGTCTCGGGCGGCACTGGGCGCGGCTTGCGGTCAGGGCCGATGGCGACGAAGGTGAAGAGGCCCTCGGTCACCTTGATGCGCTCGTTGCTGAAGCCGCGGCGCGCCCAGCTTTCGACGTGGACGGCAATCGAGGTGCGGCCGACCTTGACCACCTCGCCGAAGCAACTCACCTCATCGCCCACCAGGACCGGGCGATGGAAGGTCATGGCGGTGACCGCCACCGTGGCGACGCGCCCGCCGGCGCGTTGCGCCGCGACAGCGCCGCCGGCCAGGTCCATCTGCGACAGCACCCAGCCGCCAAAAATGTCGCCATTGGGATTGGCGTCGGCCGGCATCGCCAGGGTGCGGATGGCGGGCTCCCGGGCCGGCGGGTGTTTTCGTTCGTCTGTTCCGTTCATGCGCGAATCCCGTTATGGTGACCGGAGGGCGCTTTAACCAGATGTTGTGAGTTGAGGCGCTTCCTCCTACTGCATCTACAAACCGCCATCCATCCGTTCACATCCTGTTCCCTTATATCGAGCGCCCATGCCAGACCTTTTTGACCAACCCCCCGCCAAGGGCGCCAACAGCTACTCGGCCAAGGACATCGAGGTCCTCGAGGGCCTCGAACCGGTGCGCCGCCACCCCGGCATGTATATCGGCGGCACCGACGAGCGCGCGCTCCACCATCTCGTCGCAGAAGTACTCGACAACGCCATGGACGAGGCGGTCGCCGGGCACGCCAGCCGGATCGAGCTCGAACTGCACAAGGACGGCAGCGTCGTCGTGCGCGACAACGGCCGCGGCATCCCCGTCGACCCGCATCCGAAATTCCCCAAG
>DASWFH010000387.1:0-2196 GCA_036394355.1 Allostellaceae bacterium
AGCGCGCCACCACGTCCTGCCAGCCGGTCGTGCAGCCGATCTCGTTGTCGACGCGGATCAGGATGATCGCGACGAAGCCGGACATGGCGAGGATATCGTCACCGCTCGCGGAGCGAACAGCAAGGCTGGAGCAGCACCTTACACCGTCTCGTCTGCGGCGGTTCGCGGCGGTGCCTTCCCCTCGAGCTTCAACGCGCGCTCGTGGAGCGAGGCGGCCATGACGATCAGCTCGCTCGCCGCTGCGGCATTCTGCTCGCTGACGCTGCTGGATAGCCGCAGGCATTCCTCCGCTTGCTGCCGGAGGTACCGAGCGAGTTCCGATCCGATGGGTGCCGAGACTACGCGCCAAGCCATCACCGCGACAACGCGGCAACTCCGCTTCGGTTCCGCCCGCCTGGCATTCGGGGGAGCCTGAGTGCTTGCGGTCCCCCATGCGCCGACAAATCGAGCCTCTCAGCGCGGTACCACCTTGCGGTAGAGGTGCCAGGTGGCGTGCCCGAGCACGGGCATGACGATGACGAGGCCGAGAAACGCGGGCAGCGACCCCAGCACCAGCGCACCGCCGACGATCATCCCCCACACCGCCATCGGGGCGGGGTTCGCCGCGACGGCGCGGATCGAGGTCTGCACCGCCGTGACGAGCCCGACATCGCGGTCGAGCAGCAGCGGGAACGACACGACGCTGATCGCCAGCACCAGCACGGCGAAGAGGAAGCCGACGCCGATGCCGACAGCGATCAGCGCCCAGCCAGCCGGGGTGGTGAGCACATCGCGCATGAAGCCGGCGATCGAGTCGGGCGGCGCCGGGCCGAGGGTGAGCGCGTAGATCGCCCAGGCGGCGGCGAGCCAGAGCAGGAAGATCGCCAGCAGCAGCAGGCCGAGCAGCGCGATCGCACCGTAGGAGGGCGAGCGCACGACGCCGAACGCGTCGGCCCAGGTGACGGCGATGCCCTGCTCGCGCCGCCGGCTCATCTCGTAGAGGCCGACAGCCGCAACCGGGCCGATGAGCGCGAAGCCGGAAGCGATCGGGAAGAGCAGCGGCAACACCTCATAGCCCACGACCAGCCGCGCCAGGAGCAGGCCGACAATCGGATAGATGACGCAGAGGAAGATGACATCGGCCCTCGATACGCCGAAATCGTCGAAACCCCGCGCAAGGACATCGCGGAGATCGGCGACGACGATGCGGCGGACCGCCAGCGGCGCATGCCGATCCGCCGCAGCGCCGCGTACGGCGCGACCTGCCGAGCCCACGGCAAGAGCGGTGAGCCTGATCTGATCGTAGCCCCATTCGATGGGATTGCGGATTTGCATGCTCGTCCTCCCGAACCGCTGGTTCGAGAAGCCGCGACAGCGCGTGGCAGGACGCCCAACCGGGCGACCGGTCACGCGACAGCCGCGACCTCGCCAGAGACCCAAGCCTACGCCGATCGTCGCTCCTCGTCCGCTCAAATCGGCGAGACTGAGCGTCGCCGAGGCAGGCCGACGAGCCCGGCAGCCTGTCGCCGCACTCGTCGCGTCGGTGGGATCAAGATGCCGCCGAGCGGCGCGGCGCGGCGGCCGCTGCGGTTTCTTCCGCGGCGAGGCGGCGCAGGCTCTCCGCCGTCGCGGCATCGGCGGGGAAGAACGATTCGAGCGCGAGCTCCGCCAAGGTGATGTCGACGGGGGTGCCGAACACGGTGGTGGTGCTGAAGAACGAGAGGATGCCGGCAGGGCTCGTCAGCCGGAACGGCACGACGATATCGCCATATTCCGCAGTCGCCTTGGGCGCGACGCTGAACGGCGCCGGATAGCCGCGCAGCTCGGTCAAGAGCGCCGCGAGCACGGGATCGGCGGACAGGTCGATCTGCCGACGCAGCCGCGCCAGCAGATGCGCGCGCCATTCGGCGAGGTTGGCGATGCGCGGCGCGAGCCCCTTGGGATGGAGGCTCAGGCGCAATACGTTGACGGGCGGCTTGAGCAGCGCGGCATCGACGCCGCCCATGAGCCACCCCACGATCGCGTTGGCGGCGACCATGTTCCAGTGGCGATCGACGGCGAGCGCCGGATAGGGCTCGTGCCCGGCCAGCACCAGGTCGATCGCCTTGCGCGCGGCGCCGAGCGCGGGATCGCCGAGCGGGCGCTCGGGAAAGACCGGCGCATAGCCCGCCGCCACCAGCAGCATGTTGCGGTCGCGCAACGGGATCTCGAGCCGGT
>DASWFH010000388.1:0-4515 GCA_036394355.1 Allostellaceae bacterium
GCTGCCGATCGATCCGCCGTCGGACGGGTACGCTTAGCGAGGCGTCCATATCTGCTTGCCGTTGGGATCCTTGATGTTGGCCGTCCAGGATGCCTCGACCAGCTTGACGACCGTGCCCGGTATCGGCACGTAGGCGAGCTCCTCGGCCATCTTGCCGCCGTTGTTATAGGCCCAGGCGAAGAAATCGAGCACCTGCTTACCCGTCTCGGGCTTCTCCTGGGCCTTGTGGACGAGGATGAAGCTCGCGCCGGTGATCGGCCAGCTCTCCTTGCCCGGTTGATCGGTCAGCAGGAGATAGAAGCCCGGCGCCTTCTGCCAATCGGCATTGGCGGCGGCGGCCTGGAACGACTTTGCATTGGGCTGGTTGTATACGCCTTCCTTATTGGAGAGCAGCGCATAGGGCAGCTTGTTCTGTAAGGCGTACGCGTATTCGACATAACCTATCGACCCGGCGGTGCGGCTAACCAAGGCGGCGACGCCCTCATTGCCCTTGCCACCGAGGCCTGTCGGCCAGTCGACCGAGGTGTCCGCGCCGACCTTCTCTTTCCATTCCGGACTTACCTTGGAAAGATAGTGGGCGAAGATAAACGTAGTGCCCGAACCATCGGAGCGGTGCACAACCGCAATTGCCTGGTCCGGTAGCTTCAAACCGGGATTGAGCTTAGCCAATGCGGCATCGTTCCATTTAACGACTTTGCCGAGATAGATGTTGGCAAGGGTTGGGCCGTCGAGCTTGAGCTTGCCCGACTCGATACCTTCGACGTTGATGGCCGCGACCTCGCCGCCCATGATCATCGGCCACTGCGTCAGGCCGTTCTTGTCGAGGTCTTCGGGCTTCAAAGGCATGTCCGAGGCGCCGAAATCCACGGTCTTGCTGATGATCTGCTTGATGCCGCCGCCCGAGCCGATCGACTGATAGTTGAGGCTGACGTCGGTCTTCGCCTTGTAGGCGTCCGCCCATTTGGCATAGATCGGATAAGGAAAAGTGGCGCCGGCGCCGGATATCTCGGTCGCCTGCGCAGCGATCGGCCCCGCCGCCGCCAACGCGACGGCGAAAGCGCCAAGCCAGGACGATACCTTGCTGCGAGCCTGCACGGGTGTGGTCTCCCTCCGCTGGATTTGAGCGAAAGCCGCCCCTTCTCATCCCAAGGGGCCATGACGGCTTTCATACCCATTGGCTACAGCCCACGCGTTACAGTAATAGGACCATCGCGTTACAGGATTATGACGGACGGCTTTAGTCCGCCGCGAGCGGCAGGTGGACGGTGAAGACGGTGCCCTCGCCCAGCTCGCTGTCGATGTCGAGCGCGCCGCGGTGGTGGCTGACGATGTGCTTGACGATGGCGAGGCCGAGCCCGGTGCCGCCCAGCTCGCGCGAGCGCGCGGCGTCGACCCGGTAGAAGCGCTCGGTCAGCCGCGGCAGGTGGTCGCGCGCGATGCCTTCGCCGTGGTCGCGGACGGTGACGGCGAGCGCCGCCGGCCGCTCGCCCGGCCGCGCCCCCGGCAGGAAGCGCGGCGAGGGATGCGCCCCGACATCGATCGTGGTGCCGCGGCGGCTGTATTTGATGGCGTTGTCGAGCAGGTTCTGGAACACCTGCGCAAGCTCGTCGGCGTTGCCCAGCACCCTCGGCAGGCCCGCCGGCAGATCGAGGACGATGCGCATGTCGCGGGCGGCGGCGCGCTGCTCGAGAAAATCGGCCACGGTACCCAGCACCTGCTCGATGTCGACGCGCTCGGTGGGCGCGAGGTGCTCGTTCATCTCGATGCGCGACAGCGACAGAAGGTCGTCCACCAGCCGCGCCATGCGCTGCGCCTGCTCGGCCATGATGGCGAGGAAGCGGTCGCGCGCCGCGGCGTCGTCGCGCGCCGCCCCGCGCAGCGTCTCGATGAAGCCGGTGAGCGAGGCCAGCGGCGTGCGCAGCTCGTGGCTGGCATTGGCGACGAAATCGGCGCGCATCCGCTCGCTGCGCTTGACGGCAGTCATGTCGTGCAAGGTGAGCACCGCCGCGGCGCCCTCGGCGGTGTGCGGCCGGATCGCCGCCAGCCGCGCGGAAAGGTGCCGCTCGACCGGCGTGGTGATGTCGAATTCGACGATGCGCGAGGACTCGCCGCGCAGCACGGCGTCGGCGGCGGTGAGGACCGCGGGATGGCGCACCGCCAGCGCCAGGTCGCGCTCGACCAGGCGCATGCCGAAGAGCTCGTTGGCCGCGGCATTGGCGCGCAGGATGCGACGCCGTTCGTCGAGCAGGATCAGCGGGTCAGGGAGCGCCGTCAGCACCGCCTGCGCCGCGCCCAGCTCGATCTCGCGGGCGCCGAGCTTCTGGCGCGAGGCGCGCGCCCAGCGCCCGACCGCCAGCCACAGCTCGCGCACCGACGGGCTCACCGTCGCCACCTCCGGCACGGTCGCGCCCGAGGCCAGCGCATCGACGGCTTTGCGCACCGCGGCAATGCCCATCACCAACGGCCGCAGCAGCACGAGGACGGCGGCGCAGATCGCGCAGGCGGTAAGGAAAGCCGAGCCGGCGCGGATCGCGCCTTCCGCGGCATAGACGGCAAGCGCGACCAAGGCGGGGGCGGAAAGCGCCAGCCCGCCCAAGAGCCATCGCGCGGTCGGGGTCATGGGAACATGCTCGCTCGCGTTTCCGCCCTCTCCCCTTGGGGAGAGGGCCGGGGGTGAGGGGGCCGCCGCGCGAGAAGGTCCCCCTACCCTCCCGCTGCGCGGGTCCCTCCCTCTCCCCAAGGGGAGAGGGGAAATGGCGGCGCCAGTCTTACTCGATCGCCTCGTGAGCGGCCAGCGCGGCGAGATTGACGAGGTCGGATACCGTCGCGCCCATCTCGACGATCTGCGCCGGCTTCTCGAGCCCCATCAGCAGCGGGCCGACTCGCCTTCCGCCGCCGAGCTGCTCGAGCAGCTGCGAGGCGATGTTGGCGCTGTTGAGCCCGGGCATGATCAGCACATTGGCCGGGCCCGAGAGCCGGCAGAACGGATAGCGCTCGCGCATCAGCGCGACGTTGAGGGCCACTTCCGCGCTCATCTCGCCGTCATATTCGAAATCGACCTTGCGCGCATCGAGGATGGCGACGGCGTCGCGCACGCGCTGCCCCGCCTCGCCCAGCGGATTGCCGAAATTCGAGTACGACAGCAGTGCGACGCGCGGCGCCTGGCCCATCATCTGGCGCGCACGACGCGCCGATTGCATGGCGATGTCGGCGAGCTCCTCGGCGCCGGGCAGCGCGTGCTCGGTGGTGTCGGCGATGAACACCGAGCGGCCGCGCGACAGCAGCAGGGCGTAGCCGCAGATGCGGTGCCCCGGCTTGGCGGCGATGACGCGCGTCACTTCCTCGAAGGCGGTGAAATAATTGCGCGTCGCGCCGGTGACCATGGCGTCGGCATCGCCGCAGGCGACCATGCAGGCGGCAAAGGTGTTGCGGTCCTGGTTGACCATGCGCTGGCAGTCGCGGCGGAGGGCGCCCTTGCGCTGCAGGCGCCGGTAGAGGAAATCGGTATAGGTCTTGTTGGCGCGCGACAGCCGCGCGTTGTGGATCTCGAGATCGCCGGCGGCGCCCAGCCCCATGGCGCGCATGGTCTCGCGGATGCGCTCCTCGCGGCCGATCAGCACCGGCGTGCCGTAGCCGCTGTCGCGGAACGAAAGGGCGGCGCGGATGGTCTTCTCCTCCTCGCCCTCGGCGAAGACGACGCGCTTGGGATTGGCGCGCACCTGATCGAGCGAGGCCTCGAGCGTCGCCGCGGTGGGGTCGAGCCGGCTCTTCAGGCTGGCGCGATAGGCGTCCAGGTTGGCGATCGGCTTGCGCGCGACGCCCGAGTCCATGGCGGCCTTGGCCACCGCCGAGGGCACTGCCCAGATGAGGCGCGGATCGAACGGCGTCGGCACGATGTAGTCGGGCCCGTATTGCAGGCGCTGGCCGGAATAGGCGGCGGCCACCTCGTCCGGCACGTCCTCGCGCGCGAGCGCGGCGAGCGCATGCGCCGCGGCGACCTTCATCGCGTCGTTGATGGTCGACGCGCGCACGTCGAGCGCGCCGCGGAAGATGTAGGGAAAGCCCAGCACGTTGTTGATCTGGTTCGGGTAGTCGGAGCGCCCGGTGCAGATGATGGCGTCCGGCCTGACCGCGCGCACGTCCTCGGGCGTGATCTCGGGATCGGGATTGGCCATGGCGGCGACCATCGGCCGCGACGCCATCGACTTCACCATCGCCTGCGTCACCGCGCCCTTGACCGAGAGACCGAAGAACACGTCGGCGCCGTCCATCGCCTCGGCCAGCGTGCGGCGCTTGGTGTTGACCGCATGCGCCGATTTCCACTGGTTCATGCCCTCGGTGCGCCCCTGATAGACGACGCCCTTGGTGTCGCAGAGGATGACGTTGTCGTGCCGCAGGCCCATCGACTTCAACAGCTCGACGCAGGCGATCGAGGCGGCGCCCGCGCCGTTCACCACCATGTTGATCGATTTCAAGTCGCGCCCGGTGAGGTCGAGCGCGTTCAAGAGCGCCGCG
>DASWFH010000389.1:0-10164 GCA_036394355.1 Allostellaceae bacterium
TGATGGACGTTTCAGGCTCGATGACGGAGGCGATGAAGGATCTCGCCAAGCGCTTCTTCCTGCTGCTGGACGTCTTTCTGACGCGGCGGTACAAGCTTGTCGAGATCGTCTTCATCCGCCACACCAGCAATGCGCAGGAGGTGGACGAGGAGACGTTCTTCCACAGCAGAGAGACCGGTGGAACGATCGTCTCGACCGCGCTCGAGGAGATGCTGCGCATCGTCCGCGACCGCTACAACCCTGCGAACTGGAACATCTACGCGGCGCAGGCATCCGACGGCGACAACTACACCGAGGACAGCGACCGCTGCAGCCTACTCTTGGGCGGCGAGATCCTGCCGCTCAGCCAGTATTTCGCCTATATCGAGGTGGGGGCGGAGGCGACGCTGCGGCACGGTTTCCCCTCGCCGCCGACCGACCTCTGGCGCACCTACGGCCAGATCGCCGCCGAGCGCAGCAATTTCGCCATGCGCAAGGTCGCCGACCCGACGCAGATTTTCCCGGTGTTCCACGAACTCTTCGCCAAGCAGCGGGAGAACGCCTGAATGGTCGCAGCCGACATGGTCGAGGAGCCAAGCGGGCTGCTATTCGAGGGGCCGGAGTGGGATTTCGACAAGCTGCGGCGCGTCTATGATGCGATCGAGGACATTGCCCTCAACGAGTTCGGGCTCGACGTCTATCCCAGCCAGATCGAGGTGATCACGTCGGAGCAGATGCTCGACGCCTATGCGTCGATCGGTCTGCCGCTGATGTACCGCCATTGGAGCTTCGGCAAGCGCTTTGCCCGCGAGGAGGCGCTCTATCGCCATGGCCTCCAGGGTCTAGCCTACGAGATCGTCATCAATTCGAGCCCCTGCATCAGCTACATCATGGAGGAGAACTCCATGGCGATGCAGACGCTGGTGTTGTCGCACGCCGCCTTCGGCCACAACCATTTTTTCAAGAACAACTACCTGTTCCGGCAGTGGACGGACGCGACCGGCATCCTCGACTACCTGACCTTTGCGCGCGACTTCGTGTCCCACACCGAGGAGCAGCACGGCGTCGAGGCGGTGGAGCGCGTGCTCGATGCGGCACATGCGCTGATGAACCACGGCGTCCACCGCTACGCGCGGCCGCCCAAGCTCAATCTCGAGGAGGAGCGGCAGCGCCAGGAAGATCGCCGTCGTTATTTCGAGGAAAACTACGACGACATCTGGCGCACCACCCTCATCGGCGAGAAGCGCGAGGAGGATGTCAGCGCCCGGGCGAAGCAGCGCACGGAGATCCGGCGCAAGCTCGGCCTGCCCGAGGAGAACATCCTTTACTTCCTGGAGAAGCGCGCGCCGCGGCTGGAACCGTGGCAACGCGAGCTGGTCCGCATCGTCCGGCACATCTCGCAGTATTTCTACCCGCAGAAGCAGACCCGCCTGATGAACGAGGGCTGCGCGACCTTCGTGCATTACGAGATCATGACCCGCCTGCACGAGAAGGGCCTGATCAACGACGGCACTTTCCTCGAGGCATTGCATTCCCACACCAGCGTCATCTTCCAGCCCGATTTCGACGATCCGCGCTACCACGGCATCAACCCCTATGCCCTGGGCTTCGCCATGATGCGCGACATCAAGCGCATCTGCCTCGAGCCCAGCGACGAGGACCGCGAGTGGTTCCCCGATATCGCCGGCAACCGCGACCCCTACGGCACCCTGCGCCATGCCTGGGCCAATTACCGCGACGAGAGCTTCGTGCTGCAGTATCTGAGCCCCAGGCTCATCCGCGAGTTCCGCTTGTTCCGGGTGCTGGACGAGGCCGGCAACGACGCGCTCATCGTTCGCGCCATCCATGACGAGCGCGGCTATCGCGACATCCGCCGCTCGCTCGCGCGCCACTACGACCTGGCGCGGCACGACCCGGACATCCAGATCCGCGACGTCGATCTCGCCGGCGATCGCTGCCTCGTCCTGACGCATGCCGTGCACAACGGCATCCTGCTCGACGAGCCGAGCTGCCGCGCGGTGCTCGACCACCTGGGCGAACTCTGGCGCTACGGCATCCGCCTCGAGGAGATCGACGCGTCGAGCGACCGCGTGCTCAAGACGCACGAGGTTCCGGCGCGGCTCTAGCTAGCGTCGTCTGCCCGCCAGCACGAGAACCGCCGCCGTCGTGTGCAGTAGGATCGCGAGCGCCAGCGGCGCCGTGTAGCTGCCAGCGAGGTCGTGGAGCGCGCCGAAGACGCCCGGCGCAAAACTGAAGCTCGCCTGATTGACGGCAATGGCGAGGGCCACGACACGCCCCGCATCCGCCGCATCGAACTCGCTCTCGACGATCAAAGGCGGCAGCGACACAAGATTGCCGAGCCCCACCCCGAACAGCACGCAGCCGATGAGCACAGCCTCGGCGCCGGCGCCCGACAGCAGCACGAAGCCGCAGGTCTGGACGGCGAAATTCGCCGCCGCGGCGATGCGCCGGTCGACGCGGTCGATGATGGCACCGAGCAGCAGCCGCCCGATCACGGCGCAGGTGGTGGTCAGGCTCACCGCGCCGGCCGCACCCTGCTCACCCAGCGTTGGCACCAACAGCGTCAGCAGATGCGCGATGAGCCCGACCTGGGCGAAAAGGCCGAGGGCAAAGGCGCTGGCGAGCGTGACGAAGCGGCGATCCCGCAGCAACTCGCGGCGGCTGGCCGGATTCCGGGTTTCGGCAGATGCGCCGCCATTCGCCGCGACCGCCGCGCCGCCGTCGGGCGCCACATCGAGCAGCGCCGGCGTGGGCCGCAGATAGGCGCCGGCCAGCGGCCAGAGCACCGCGAGCGTCGCCACGGCAACCGCTGCGGCAGCATCCGGAAAGCCCCACTGCCCGATCAGCGCCACCCAGAGCGGGATGAACAACACGCCGCCAATGCTGGCGCCGTTATAGGCCAGGCTCAGGGCGAAGCCGCGCCGCCGCTTGAACCAGGGCGCCACCATGGCATTGATCGCCGCGCCGCTGGTCGCCGCCCAGCCGGCCGCGGTCAGCACCGCCGCCGCGAAGAGCTGCCATGGCGCCTCGGCGAGCGACCAGGATACCGTGCCGGCGGCGAGCGCCACCACGCCCGCGCGCGTCGTCGCGACGATGCCGAATCGCCGGTGCGCATCGTCGAGATAGGCGACGAGCCCGGCACCCACCAGGAAATGCGCGGTGATCGCCGCGGAGATGAGCGACACCGGCCAGCCGCGCGCCTGATGCAGCGCGTGCAGGAATACCGAGGGCCCATAGAAGGCGACGCCCCAGGCGAAGACCGCGAAGACGAAGGCCACGGCGACGACGCGCCAGCCGAAAAAGACGCCGCCCGACACCCGCTCTATCCGCGTCATGGCGACAGCACTAGCGCGCGCTGCGCGCCGTCGCTATCCGAATCGCTTCGGTGTTCGCCGAAGCGTCGTCACTTCGGCTTGAGTTTGAGCGCCGCCGAATTGAGGCAATAGCGCAGCCCGGTCGGCTGCGGCCCGTCGTTGAATACATGGCCCAGATGCGCGTCGCAGCGGCTGCACAGCACCTCGGTCCGCCGCATGAACAGGCTGCGGTCCTCCGCGGTGGTGATGCGATCCTCGCCCATCGGCGCCCAGAAGCTCGGCCAGCCCGTCCCGGAGTCGAACTTCGTGTCAGCGGCGAAGAGCTCCCGGCCGCAGCACACGCAGGCATAGGTGCCGGGTGTCTTGGTGTTCCAGTAGGCGCCGCTGAACGCCCGCTCGGTGCCCTTCCTGCGCGCGACGCGGTACTGCTCGGCCGTGAGCTGCGCGCGCCACTCGGCGTCGCCTTTCACGACTTTGTCGGCCATGATCGCCTCCCTGCGGCGGAAGCATCCTATCGCCCGCGCGGCTCGGCGCAAACGGTGAGCGGCCTGGTTGCACGACGCGCGCCGGCCGCTTATGTCAGCGGCGCCAAGCAGGAGGTGCCCGTGGCCGAAGAGAGCCCGATCAGACGCTACCGCAGCAATCTTCAGGGCGAGCTCGACAGCGCCGTGCTTTACCGCGCGCTCGCCGAGGCCGAGAGCAGCCCGCAGCTCAAGGAAGTGTACCAGCGGCTTGCTGCGGTCGAGGAGGCTCATGCCGAGTTCTGGCGCAAGCGGCTCAAGGGGCTGGGCGCGTCGATGGTGGGGCGGCGGCCCGGCTGGCGCACGCGCGCGCTTGCCTGGGCGGCGCGGCGCTTCGGCCCGGAGACGGTGCTGCCGCTCATCAACGCGCTCGAGCGCGCTGATTTCGCCAAATACGACGCCCAGCCCGAAGCCGCCTCCGCCGGATTACCCGCGGATGAGCGCTCGCATTCGCGCGTCATCGAGGCGATGGCGCGGCCGCCGCATGGCGGGCTCTCCGGCGGCGCGCTGGCACAGCTCGAAGGGCGCCATCGCAGCGCCGGCGGCAATGCGCTGCGTGCGGCGGTGCTCGGCGCCAATGACGGGCTCGTCTCCAATCTGAGCCTGGTGATGGGCGTGGCCGGCGCCGATTTCTCCGGACGCACCATTCTGGTGACCGGCATCGCCGGCCTGATCGCCGGCGCCTGCTCGATGGCGATGGGCGAATGGCTCTCGGTCAACAGCTCGCGCGAGTTCTATCAGCAGCAGATCGCCACCGAGGCGGCGGAGCTTGCCGAGTTTCCCGAGGAGGAAAAGCAGGAGCTGGTGCTGATCTATCAGGCCAAGGGCTTGAGCGAGCGGCAGGCCAAGGTGCTTGCCGAGCGCCTGATCGGCGACAAGGACACCGCCCTCGACACGCTGGCGCGAGAGGAGCTGGGAATCGATCCCGATCAGCTCGGCGGCTCGGCCTGGGTCGCCGCGGCCACGTCGTTCCTGCTCTTCGCCGCCGGCGCCATCATTCCGGTGTTCCCCTTTTTCGCGCTGGACGGCGCGGCCGGTGTCGCCACCAGCCTCGGACTCAGCGCCGCCGCGATGTTCGCGATCGGCGCCGGCACGACGCTCTTCACCGGTCGCGGCGTCCTCTTCTCGGGCTTGCGGCAGCTCGCCATCGGCGTCGCCGCCGCCGCCATCACCTATGGCGTCGGCCGGCTGATCGGCGTCGCGCTCGCCGGGTGACGTGGCGGCTCAGCGGTCGAGCGGGATCGGCCTGCCGCCGCAATTGCGGCCGCCCGACGTGGCGCAGTTCTGCAGCTTGTTCCATTCATAGAACTTGAACAGCAGCTGCGAGCCGAGAACGGCGGCGACGATAAAGCCGATGATGGCGAGGTATTTGTAGCGGTCGGGCATCGCTGCGCCGAGTATCGCCGCGCGCGACGGGCGCCGCAACACCTGCCGCGGGCGAGACCGGCCGCCCGCATGGACAGAGCTACAGCTTGCGCCGCCGGCGCGGTGCGGTTGCGGCCGGCCGGTGGTGTCGCAGGCGGCGGCGCAGACGCGCGGAAAGCCACGTCATTCCGGGAGAAACCGCGGCGCCGCCACGCCGCAGCGGCGCGGTGCTTCACGTGAAACCTATACATGCCGGGGCCAAGTGCTATACATCCGCCGCGTTTTGCACCAGCACCGCACCACCGCGCGCACCACCATTGCCCCAGGCGCGAACGCCGTCCGCTTCAGGCGTGGAGGCCGGGCGAGCGGCCAGCGGCATCGCAGGTCGGACTAGTGTGCTGTCCCTCAAGTTCGCGACATCAGTCGAGGCAGCATGCTCTTAATGTTTTGAGTCACTTAACGCTCGTCCGCGGCTCCGACTTATGATGCGGATCTCCGGGTCAGCACACTAGAGCGTGTATTCATAAACACATAGGGCCGCGCCAGATGTCCGGAAATCGACGCGTTTGCCGACGGCGGGCGAGCGGTGAGCGTTGTCGCGGACTGACCCAACCAGACATCATCAACTAACGCCCCAACGCGAGCACTCACGGTTTCGAAAGTCAGCCCGAGCTCGCGAACTGTTTTTTCGCGTGATCCATAACAATATTAACTCACCTCGGTCGTGATGACGAGATGCGGAATCAAACCGTCGCGGGCGTGTACCGCGGCAGCTTCTCGCCTTCCTCCACCATTTCGGCGCGGATTCGTCGGCGATGGCGGCGCTCAGAGGCGCGGCACGGCATCGGCGCGTGCGGCAGATCCGATATTCCCGCGCATCATGTAACCAAGTCGGCGTCCCGTCCGAACTCCCTTGCATCCGGGGAAAAGGAGCGGGACTTGCGGAGTGCGACGGTGGCATTGCAGCCTCGGGGATATGGCGGCGTGGTGCAGCGGCTGAGTGCCCGCGGCTCCGGCGTGGATAACCACGCGTGGAACGCGATGATGGTCGCGGCTCAGGCGGGCGATGCGTCAAGCTATCACCGCCTCCTCTCCGAGGTGGTCGCCTGGTTGCGACGCTATTATGCGCGGCGGCTGCCACCGGCGATGATCGATGATGCGATCCAAGATACCCTCATCGCAATCCATGAGAAGCGGCACACCTACGACCCCACCCGCCCGTTTGGCGCCTGGCTCGCGGCCATAGCACGCTACAAGTGGATCGATGCGCTGCGGTCCTTGAAGGCGAAACCGACGGAGGTGCTGGACGACGACATTCCCGTCGCCGACCACGAAGAAGCCATTACGAGTGCCTGGTCTCTCGAACGGTTGCTGGCGACGCTCAAGCCGGCACAATCTCAAGCGATCCGTCTCGTCAAGCTGCAGGGGCTCAGCATCGAAGAAGCATCCAAAGCCACCGGCCAGTCCGCTGCGCTCGTCAAGGTGAACATCCACCGAGGCCTTAACCGATTGACTTCACTCCTTCGGAGCGAGTCCGATGCGGACTGAACCGCTCATTGACCGCCTTGCCAACGAGCTGAAACCGGTGCGTCGCCGGACAGGCTGGAGCGACGCGCTTGCACTCGTTGTGCTGTGCGCCGTCGAGCTCGGCCTGTTTCTCGCCATGGGCATGATGCGGCCCGACATGCCGACGGCGATGCATCTCGCTTCATTCTGGTGGAAGCCCGCGAGCCTCGGCCTCATCGGACTCGTCAGCGGCAGCGTCGCAATCATGTCGCTCGATCCGGTGCGCTCTCCGCGTCGGGGCCTGCGCTGGATTATGGCGCTGATCGCGGTGTGCTTGGCGAGCGGATGGCTCCTCGAACCGTCGCGCGATGGGTTTTCGACCCTGACAAGCCGCCTCGATTGGGTCAGCGGACTGGAATGTCTCTACACGATCGTGGCTCTTTCAGTACCCGCAGTCATCGGCCTTGGCTTGCTGATCCGGCGCGGCGCGCCGACGGATCATGCCGGAACGGCATTGGCCGCCGGTTTGGCCGCTGCCGCATGGGGGGCCTTCGTCTTCGTGTTCGCCTGCCGCTTTGACGATCCTCTCTATGTCGCGGTCTGGTATTCGCTCGGCTGCGGCGCCGTCACGCTGTTCGCTCGATGTACGCTGCCGCGCCTGACGCGTTGGTGACCCGGGGCTACCTGAATCGGCGGATATTTCTCTGCTGCGTTTGATCTGCGCTTGGCGGCCTGCTGGTCGCCACGGCAGCGAAGTGCGTCGCCCAGCTCTGGCCTGAACGTCGCTGCTGCAGCGTGCTCGCGTCGTGCCGATCTGAAGAATCCGGACGAGCGAAATACACGGCCTCACGCCCGGCTCACCCAAGAAGCCCAACACCCATCGGGCTGCTCCGTCGATCGCGGCAGCGAATCACGAAGGTGAGACCGATCGTGATCCACGCGCCGTAACCGACCGTCGACCAATCCCGAAAGTCGGACTGTGCGCCATGCCTGCGCCGTCATTCCTCCAGTGTGGCGAGAGCGCGTCAGCAGCGGCTCACAAGAACTCGCAAAGGAGTACCACAATGTCGACCAATTTCCGCCTAACGGCCCTGGCCCGCGCCGCCGCGATCTCCATGGCTGTGGTCATCCCGGCTATCGCCGGCGCCGCCACCTCCGCCTATGCCTATGACGCATTCGGCGGCGATCCCGCGCTGGTGGAGCAGTCCGCTCAATCCGCCAGGTACGCCAATCCCAATGATACACCGCTGGCAAGGGCGACCGCGCAAGCCAAGGCGGCGGCGTCAGCCTACGCCGCGAACCGGTCAAGCGTTGCGTCGGACGCATCGAAGACAGTCGGCTCGCCGGATCTCGTCGGCCAGGGTGGTCCGCAGGATGACTTGGCCCGCGAGATCTACCATCCCGGCACCGGCACCGATTGGTAGGTACGCAGCCGCGCGACGCGTCTGAAGAACGCCGCACCCGTTACCACGGCGCTCGGCCCCGCCTTCGCGGCTGAGGTGAATCGATCCGCACAGTGCGGGTGCCGGGCCCGGGTCGCCGAAACAAGGATATCGTGTCATGTATCATGCTTTTCTCAGAAAGACCTTCGCCGCAGGATTGGGGCTTTTACTCGCGTCTGCCGCCGCGCCGATCGCCCTTGCCGACGTCCCGGGATATGAGTTCCAGGATTTCGACCAGCAGTCGTCGGCCATACACTCTGGCATTACCGCTCGCGCCGCGACCGATGCGCCAAATGACGCATCGGTCCCCCAGTCCGATGCGCAGATCGCAGCGGCCAACCGGAAAGCCGATCAAGCGCTCGCGACGGCGCAGCAGGCTTTGCGGGAGGCCGCGCTGGCTAAGCATCAGCAGTCTATGCAGAAGGCGCGGTGACATTCTTGGGTCGCTGCCGACAATCCCGCCGCAACAATCTGGCGTGCAACAAACCGCCTTCAAGCAACGAAGTTGTCTCCATGAACCTACTAGGCCGCGCCAGCAGACTCGCGATCTCTCCTCTCGCCGCTCCGACGGCATGGTACGCCATTCCGCTTCGACTGATTGTTGGGTTTGGCTTCATGCAACATGGCTACGCCAAGCTCGCCCGCGGCCCGGAGGATTTCATCAATTTGCTGCACGCCATGGGCGTTCCCGGCAACTTTCTGCTTGGTTGGGCGACCATCATTGTCGAGATCATCGGCGGGCTGCTAATCCTCCTCGGAGCGCTTATTCCTCTTGCGACGCTGCCGATGGTCATCGTCCTGCTCGTAGCCATAGTCACGGTTCATCTTCCCTACGGCTTTAGTTCGATCAAGCTCCAATCCTTCGATGCTGCGGGCGCCCATTTTGGGCAGCCGGGCTACGAGACCGATCTTCTCTATCTCGCGGGACTTATCGCACTGTGTTTGGGGGGAGCTGGACCATTTTCCATCGATGGACTTCTGGGGCGATTCAGATCACCCGCCTCTCGTAGCTAGCCCTTTAGGGCGATTCGCCGCGCTGCATCGCGGCTTACGCCGCCAGGCTGTCGCGGCCCCGAAAAATCGTGGCGACGGCGAGCGTACGCGCGCCTTTGCGGTAACGCAGCGTCACGTCGTGCGCGGCGATGTCGCCGTCGATGTCGATCACGTCCCATCGCCTAGCATGGCCGATATAATCGATCGATATGTCGTAAATGCCGGCTCCAGAAGAAGGGCGGCCAAGTGTAAGACTCGGCGCGGTCGAGCATGTTGCGCGCGGCGATGTCCGCTTCTGTGAAAGCGGACATCGGATGCGTCAGCTCGAGCCGGCGCATTGTGATCGCGCCGGCTGAGAGCCAGTCAGCCTATGATCCGCGGCGAGAGCAGGTCCTCCAGGCCGATGCGCCGGAACATTTCCGCACGGACCCGATCCGCGACGCCGTTGACGATCTCGCTGCCGTCCTGCGACGGGTCGATGTGGGTCCGGAATGGGCGCTTGCCAAAGGGCAGGTCGACGACCTTGACGATCGCCTCGGCGACAGCGCGCACATCGGCGTCGGCGGGTTCGAGCGAAGCGAGACCCTTCAGGGCCTGCTCGGGCACGCCGGCATAGGGACCCTCATTATATGCCGCTGCCCGCGCCTTGTCGGCGGGCGAGCCGGCGTGGGCGAAGTGGTTGGTGCCCTTGGTGAATGCGCCGGGGACGATGATCGCGGTCTCGATGCCCCAGCGCGCGAGTTCCCCGGCATAGCTCACCGCGAGCGAGTCCATCGCCGCCTTGGCTGCGAAATAGGGCGAGAGGTAAGGCGGCGTGCCACCGCGCGCGCTGCTTGACGAAACCCAGACGAGGAGGGCGCGGCCTTGCTTGCGCATCTGAGGCAGCGCCGCCCGGTTGACCCGCTGGGTGCTGAGCACGTTGATGTCGTAGAGTTGGGCAAATTGTTCGGGCGTGAAGGCTTCGGCAGGGCCGAACGACATGTGGCCGGCATTGTGGATCAGCACATCGATGCGACCACTCTC
>DASWFH010000390.1:0-11501 GCA_036394355.1 Allostellaceae bacterium
TTGCGCACCTCGTAGATGTTGTGGCCGTCGACGACGCTGTCGGGCCGCGCGAAGTAGATGTATTCGAAGACGCAGAAGCGCTTGCGCGCGCGCTCGAAGGGCCTGGTGCTCTGCACGCCCAGCGCGTTGACGGTGACGATCTCGCCCGGCTCGACGTCGCGCACGAACTGCGCGCCGATGATGTCGAGCGCGCAGGTCTCCGAGGCCAGGATCCAGGCATCGCCCAGCCTGCCCAGCACCAGCGGCCGAACGCCGAGCGGGTCGCGCACGCCGATCACGCCGTCCTGGGTCAGCGCCACCAGCGAATAGGCGCCCTCGACCTGGCGCAGCGCGTCGATCATGCGCTCCTCGACGGTGTGCTTGAGGCTGGTGGCGATGAGGTGGTTGATGACTTCGGTGTCGCTGGTCGACTGGAACAGGCAGCCGCGCCGCACGAGCTGCCGGCGCAGATGATAGGAGTTGGTGAGATTGCCGTTGTGGCAGATGGCGAGGCCGCCGAACTCGTAATCGGAATAGAGCGGCTGGACGTTGCGCATGGCCACCTCGCCGGTGGTCGCGTAGCGGACATGGCCGATGGCGGAGTGGCCCCTGAGGCGGCCGATCACTTCCTTGGAGCTGAAATGCTCGCCCACGAGCCCCATGGCACGGTGGGCGGGGAACTGCTTGCCGTCATAGGTGACGATGCCGGCGGCCTCCTGGCCGCGATGCTGTAGCGCGTGCAGCCCCAGCGCCACCAGCGTGGCCGCCTCGACATGGCCGAAGACGCCGAAGACGCCGCATTCCTCCCGCAGATGATCGTCGTCCAGGGGATTCGTGGTCGGCATCAAGCTGCCTTTCAAAGGGGCGCCGCGGGCTGCGGTACAGATGGGGATCGCCCGGTGCGATGTCGAGCGTCCTTGCGCCTGCTTCTACACGCAAGCGTCTTTCCGCGCCAGGGGTGGCGGCACCTATTGCGAGTCTTGCCGCTGTTGGATCAACCGGTTGAGTTCGTTCTGGTCGTCCGGGCTATAGACCCGGCCGCGCTCGCGCTCCGCCTCGGCCGGGCTGCGCGGCTTGCTCAAGGCGCGGATGGCGCCCGCGGCCTCCTCGAGCTGCGCGGCGCCGGGCCGGGTGTTCCGCACGGCGGCGGCCGCGCGGTCGCGGTAGGCGGTCGGCACGAGCGCGCGCAACCGGTCGGCGCCGGTCTCGAGGAGCGGCAGCGTGCGCGCTCGCGCCATCCAGGCCGGCTGCTGCAGCTGGTCGGCCGGCACGGCCCAGGAGAGCGCGAGATAGCCGAGGCAGACCAGCACCATCCCGCGCGCCAGGCCGAACACCAGGCCGAGGCTGCGGTCGATCGCCGAAAGCCCGCTCTGCTTGACGCGCCGCGACACCCGCGAGGTGACCAGCGAGAGCAGGATGAGCACGACCAGGAAGAGGACGATGCCGCCGACCGCCTCGGTGACCGGCCCCTTGGGCAGGAACCGGCCCACCAGGGGCAGGATATAGGTGACGCCGTAGAGCGCCGCGAAACCGGCGCCGATCCAGGCGGCGATCGAGAGGGCTTCCTTGACGAAGCCGCGAGCGAAGGCGAACACGCCGGACATCACGATCACCGTCACCACGGCGAGGTCGAGGCCGTTCATCGCGGCGCTCCCGGTGCGGCGAGGCTGCGCGGGGCGCGGCGCGGCTCGCCGTCGAGCAGCTCCACCAGATGGCGCAGGTGCCGGATCTCGCGGCGGGCGACGCCGCCTGCCGGCTCGCGCTCCTTGCGGCGGCCACGCAAGGGCGGCACCAGCGCGGCGGTGAAGCCGAGCTTGCCGGCTTCCTTGAGGCGTGCCTCGGCCTGGCCCACCGGCCGCACTTCGCCGGACAGGCCGATCTCGCCGAAGATCACCGTCTCGGCCGGGACCGGGCGCAAGCTGAGCGCAGACACCAGCGCCGCCGCCACGGCGAGGTCGGCGGCGGGCTCGGCGATGCGCAAGCCACCGGCGACATTGAGATAGACGTCGTTGCCGCCGATCTGCACGCCGCAGCGCGCCTCGAGCACGGCGAGGATCATGGCAAGCCGGCTGCCGTCCCAGCCGACCACGGCACGGCGCGGCGTGCCCAGGGGCGAGGGCGCCACCAGCGCCTGGATCTCCACCAGCACCGGCCGCGTCCCTTCCATGCCGGCGAAGACGGCGGCGCCGGAGACGTCGCCCTGGCGCTCGGCGAGGAAGAGCGCCGAAGGGTTCGGCACCTCGGCCAGGCCGGCATCGGTCATCTCGAAGACGCCGATCTCATCGGTCGGGCCGAAGCGGTTCTTGACCGCGCGCAGGATGCGGAACTGGTGGCCGCGCTCACCCTCGAAATAGAGCACGGTGTCGACCATGTGCTCGAGGACGCGCGGGCCGGCGATGAGCCCTTCCTTGGTGACGTGGCCGACGAGAACGACGCAGAAGCCGCGCTGCTTGGCGAGGCGGATGAGCTCCTGCGCCGAGGCGCGTACCTGGCTCACCGTACCGGGCGCGCTGTCGAGCGTGTCGACATACATGGTCTGGATCGAATCGACGACGACGACATCGGGCGGCTCGGCATGGTCGAGCGAGGCGACGATATCGCGGACGCTGGTGGCGGCGGCGAGCTGCACCGGCGCGCCGGCGACGGCGAGTCGCGCCGCGCGCAGCCGCACCTGGTCTAGCGACTCCTCGCCGGAGATGTAGGCGCAGCGCAGCTGCTCGCCGGCCTTGCCGGCGCTGAGCGCCGCCACGACCTGCAGCAGCACGGTGGATTTGCCGATGCCGGGGTCGCCGCCCACGAGCAGGGCCGAGCCGGGCACCAGCCCGCCGCCGCAGACGCGGTCGAACTCGGCCATGCCGCTCAGCCGCCGCGCCAAGGCCTGGGCGACGCCGTCCAGGCCGACGAAGGCGAGCTTCCTGCCCTTGCCGCTGCCGAGCCCCTTGGGCGCGCTCTCGCGTGCCGCCTCTTCGACCAGCGTGTTCCAGCCGCCGCAATCGTCGCAGCGCCCGGCCCATTTGGGATGCGCCGTGCCGCATTGCTGGCAGACATAGCTGGCCTGGGCGCGTGCCATCTTCAGGCTCCACCACCACTCAAAGGGCGCGCACCTCCATCTTGATAGGGCCGTCGGCGCGGCCGTGGATGAACTGGTCGACGTAAGGGCTGCCCGACCGGTCGATCTCGTCCTTGGCACCGGACCAGATGATACGCCCTTTGTAGATCATGGCGATACGGTCGGCGATCTTGCGCACGCTCGCCATGTCGTGGGTGATGGAGACGGCGGTGGCGCCGAGGTCGCGGACGCATTGGACGATCAGGTTGTTGATGACGTCGGCCATGATCGGGTCGAGCCCGGTGGTGGGCTCGTCGAAGATGATGATCTCGGGCTCGGTGGCGATGGCGCGCGCCAAGCCGACGCGTTTCTGCATCCCGCCCGACAGCTCCGACGGCCGCAGCTCGCCGACTTCCGGCCCTAGCCCGACACTGGCGAGCTTGGCGATGGCGATCTCCTTGGCCTTCCGGCGCTCCAGGCCGCGGGCTTCGATCAGCGCGAAGGCGACATTCTCCCAGACCGGGAGCGAATCGAACAGCGCCGCGCCCTGGAACAGCATGCCGAATTTCCCCATGAGCTTCTCGCGCTCGCTCTCGGGCAGGCCGACGACCTCCTGACCATCGATCTTGATCGAGCCGGCATCGGGCTCGATGAGGCCGAGGATGCATTTCACCATGACCGACTTGCCGGTGCCTGAGCCGCCGATCACGACGAGGCTTTCGCCGATGACGACATCGAGGTCGATCCCGTCGAGCACGAGCTTCGGCCCGAAGGACTTCCGCAGGCCGCGGACCGAGATTTTAGGGGCGTTGCCCATCAGAAGAGCGCGCTCGTCAACAGGTAATCGGAGAGCAGGATCATGACCGAGGCGGAGACCACGGCGTAGGTGGTCGCCGCGCCGACGCCTTGGGCGCCGCCGCGCGAATGAAAGCCGAAATAACATCCCATCAGCGCGACGATGAAACCGAAGACCGCGGCCTTGATGAGGCCGGACATGACGTCGTCGCTGTGCAGATAATCGGACGTCTGATTGATATAGCTCACGGGATTGAAGCCGAGCTTGTAGGTAGCGACCAGGAAACCGCCGAACACGCCGATGACGTCCGCCACCAGCACCAGCGCCGGCACCGTCACGGTCCCGGCGAGCAGTCGCGGCACCACGAGGTACTTGAACGGATTGGTCGACAGTGTCTCCAGCGCGTCGATCTGGTCGGTGACGCGCATGGTGCCGATCTCGGCGGCTATCGATGCGCCGATCCGTCCCGCCACCATCAGCGCGGCGATCACTGGACCCAATTCGCGCGTCATCGACAGCACGACGACGGTGGCAACCGCGCCCTCGGCGGCGAATCGGCTGAACCCGGTGTGGGTCTGGAGCGCGAGAACCATACCGGTGAAGATCGCGGTGAGCCCGACCACCGGCAGCGAGTAATAGCCGATGTCGATCATCTGGCGTGCGATCAGCCGCGGATAGAAGGGCGGGCGGAAGCAGCTGCTTATCGCCTTGATCGCAAACAGCGCCAGCCGCCCGGTGGCGTCAAGAAAAACCAAGAAGACACGGCCGACGCGGGCGAGAAAATCGAGCACGCTCACTTGTCTCCACCGCGGTAGATGCGGTGATGGCGGCGGCCGAGGGCGGTCAGGATCTCGTAGGCGACCGTGCCCGCGGCGGCGGCGACATCGTCGATGCCGTGCTGCCCATCGATGAGGTCGACGAAGCCTCCGGGGCGGGTCAGCGCCGGATCGATGCCCGTCACGTCGAGCGTCATGAGGTCCATCGAGATGCGTCCGATGACGGGAACACGCTGGCCTGCGATACCGGCGCTGCCGCGATGGCTCGACGAACGCAACCAGCCGTCGGCATAACCAACCGCGACCGTGGCGATGCGGCCAGCGCGCTCCATGCGGTGCGCCGCACCATAACCAACGGTCGCTGCGCTGTCAACGTCGCGCACCTGCAGGATTTTTCCTTTGAGCTGAACGACTTGCGCCATCGGGTTGTGTTGGCCCGGAGTCGGGTTCGCGCCGTAGAGCGCGACACCCGGACGGACGATGTCGAAATGGTAGTCGGCGCCGAGAAAGACGCCGGAGGAGGCAGCGAGCGAGGCCGGCGCGCGCGGCAGCGCGGCGCGCGCGGAGCGAAATGCCGCGAGCTGCCGCGCATTGAGCGGATGCGCCGGCTCATCGGCGCAGGCGAGATGGCTCAGCACCGCGCGCAGATTGAGGCCCGTGAGCATCTGCGGCGCAGCGCCGAGGCGGGCGATTTCGGCCGGCGCGAGCCCGAGCCGCGCCATGCCGGTATCGATGTGGATGATAGCGGGGAGCGCGCGCGTGTCGGCCGCGTCGCGCCACGCGGCGACCTGACCGAGATCGTTGAGCACCGGCACGAGCCGCGCCTGGCGGAAGTCGCCGCTGGTGCCCGGCAGCAGCCCGTTGAACACGCCGATCTCGACGGCGGGCAGCATGCGGCGCAGGGCCAGGCCTTCGTCGAGCGTCGCGACGAAAAAAAGAGTGCAGCCGGCTTCCGCCAGCGCCGGCGCGACCTGCGCCATGCCCAGCCCGTAGGCGTCGGCCTTCACGACCGCGGCGGCGCTGGCCGGCGGCGCGAGGCGCGCGCCGAGCCGGCGCCAATTCTCGGCGATGGCGGCGAGATCGATTTCCAGCACGCCGCTGGCGCCCGCCGGCGGCGGCCGGTCAGAGCGGGCCATCGGGGAGGTGATCGCGGCGCACGTAATTATCGAACTTGGTGGTCTCCCCGTCGAAACGCAGAGTCACTTTTCCGATGGGACCATGCCGCTGCTTCCCGACGACAATTTCCGCGGTCCCATACACCTTTTCCATATTCTCCTGCCATTGGGCATAGCGCTCGTTGAATTTTGCATCGCTTTCCTCTGGTCGGCGTGTGGGCTCGCCTCGACGGAGGTAATACTCCTCGCGGAACACAAACATTACCACGTCGGCATCTTGCTCGATCGTACCAGATTCGCGAAGGTCAGATAGTTGAGGACGTTTGTCGTCACGATTCTCGACCGCGCGCGATAGTTGCGACAGCGCGAGCACGGGGACATTGAGTTCCTTGGCTAGTGCCTTGAGGCCACGGGTGATCTCGGAGATTTCCTGCACCCGGTTTTCCGGCCCGCGCCCGACGTCGCTGCCACGCAAAAGTTGCAAGTAATCGATGATAATGAGCCCCAGACCCTGTTGGCGCATAAGTCGGCGCGCGCGCGTGCGCAAGCCGCCAATCGTGAGGGCCGGTGTATCGTCGATAAAGAACGGCATCGAAGCGATGCGTTGACTTGCCGCGACAAACTTGTCGAAGTCCGAATTTGAGACATCGCCGCGGCGAATTCGATCGGAGCCGACTCCGGACTCCTCGGAGAGCACGCGCGTCGCCAACTGCTCGGCGGACATTTCGAGCGAGAAAAATGCCACTACAGCGCCGTCTTCGTGAACGGTCCGTCCATCTGTGGTCGTTACTGAGCGGTAAACGTCGGCTGCGTTGAAGCCGATATTGGTGGCTAGCGCCGTCTTGCCCATCGATGGCCGACCGGCAAGGATGATGAGATCGGACCGGTGGAGGCCGCCCAACAGCTTGTCGAGATCGGTGAATCCCGTCGAAACACCGGTGGTGTGACCGCGACGTTTGAACGCTGCTTCCGCGATGCCGATCGCACTGGTGAGGGCGGTTTGGAAGGAGCGGAAACTGCCTTCGTACTGGCCGGTGGTGGCTAGGTCGAACAGCTTCTTTTCGGCGGCCTCAATCTGCGTTCGAGCGTTGTCCTCCAGGTCGTGCGTATAAGCCTCGTTGACGGTCTCCTCGCCGATATTGATCAGCTGGCGGCGCAGATAAAGGTCATGGATTGTGCGCCCATAATCTTGAGCATTCACGACTGTCACGACCGACGCCGCGAGCCTAACCAAATAATGCGCGCCGCCGACCTCCGCGAGTGCCTCGTCTTGATCGAAAAGGCCCTTAAGCGTCACTGGGTTAGCGATTTGGCCGCGGTCGATAAGGCGAGAAATCGCGGCGTAAATGCGCCCGTGTACGCCTTCAGCGAAGTGGTCCGGTTGGAGAAAATCCGATACCCGGTGATAGGCGGAGTTGTTGACGAGAATAGCGCCCAGCAAAGCCTGTTCGGCCTCGCTGTTGTGCGGCGGCGAGCGGTAGGCGCCATCACCATTGCGCAACGCAGTTACGTTAGAAGTTAAGGCTGTTTCCATGGTTGGATGCTAGCAAACTCATCCTCGCGGAGGGGACGACTAATCCGTTCACAGGCTGTGGAACGCGGGGAAGGAAGGGCGCCGCCACGCCCGCCCCACCCCGGTGGTTAGCGGGCATTACCCGAATTAAGCCTTTGTTGACCACCCTTTGGCAAGATTTCCAGGACTTTGAGCCGAAAGCGGGCACATGAAGCGATTTACGACCATCAGCAACCTGCTGCAATTGATCACCGGGGTCATGGCTGCGGTTCTGGTGTTCACCTTCGCCGTCTCGGCCGAGCGCGCGTGGGAGCGTTGGAACGTGTCGCTGGAGGCGCGTGCCGTCAGCGCCGCCTCACGCGATCTCTTCATGGGCATGCAGAACCTGCGCGTCGAGCGCGGCACCGTCAATACGGCGCTCACCAGCACCGACGTGGCGAGTGCCGAGACCCTCGGCGACATTTCCGCGCTGCGCGGCAAATCGGACGCAGCCCTGGAATCCGCGATGACCAAGCTCGGCAAGCTGCGTCTCCCTGATGCGGTGACGCGGAGCGGCGAGCTGCGCGCCAATCGTGAAACGGTGACCAGGCTGCGGCAGGACGTCGACACCGCGATGCGGCGACCCCAGGCGGATCGGCCGCCCACCCTCAGCAAGACGTGGATCTCTGCTGTCGGTGCGGTCGTCGATACCATCGACGCGCTGTCGGACAGATTGTCATCGCAAATCGACGCGACCGACGCCTTCATCACGGACATGACAACGATCAAGCAGCTCGCCTGGTCGGTGCGCGAGGCCGCCGGCACCGACCGGCTGATGCTGGGCGCGGCGATCGGCGCCAACAATGGCCTCGCCCCCGACCAGCAGCGCCAGCTCGCGGAGCTGGCGGGCCGCATGGCGGCCGGCTGGAAGATGATCGGCGCGATGCTGCAGCAACCGGACATGCCGGCCCGGCTGAAGTCCGCATACCAGGCGGCGCAAGACAACTACTTCACCAGCTTCGCCGAGAAGCGCAAAGCGCTCGTGGCGGACCTCGTCGCCGGGCAAGCGCCGTCGATGACCGGGGCCGAGTGGGTCAAGCTCTCCAATCCCGCCCTCGCGAGTATCTTTGACTTGGCCAATGTCACCTTCGACACCACCGATGAGTATTCGGCGCGCCAGGCGCAGGCCGCCATGGTCAATTTCTGGCTCACCGTGGGCCTTACGCTCTTCTTCCTGGTGGTCGGGCTCGGCGTCCTCATGTTCGTCAGAACGCGCATCGCGCGGCCCATGGCGGCGATCACCGCCGACATGCAGCTGGTGGCGCGCGGCGATCTCAAGCGCACCATTCTCTTTCAGAACCGCGACGACGAGATCGGCCATCTCGCGCGCGCGCTCGCCGTCTTCCGCGACACCACCGTCGCCAAGCTCCGCATCGAGACGACGCACCGGGAAGAAGAGGAGCGCAAGGAGCAGAGACAGCGCGCGATCGAGCAGCAGGTCGCAGCGTTCGACGGATCGGTCCGCGGCTTGCTCGAGGCGCTCACGCACGCCGCCACCGAGATGAGAAGCACCTCGGAGAGCATGTCCGCGACGGCCGAGCAGACCGATCGCCAGGCGACGGCCGTAGCGGGCGCGGCGACGCAAGCCTCGACCAACGTGGAGACGGTCGCCACCGCTTCCGAGGAGCTGTCGCTCTCGGTCGCGGAGATTGGCCGGCAGGTGACGCATGCCGCCGAGATCGCCGGCAAGGCGGTCAACGAGACGCGCAGCACGGACGCGACGGTGAAGGGGCTCGCCGACGCGGCGCATCGCATCGGCGAGGTCGTGCAACTGATCAACGACATCGCCTCGCAGACCAACCTGCTCGCGCTCAACGCCACCATCGAGGCGGCGCGCGCCGGCGATGCCGGCCGCGGCTTCGCCGTGGTCGCGAGCGAGGTCAAGTCGCTGGCAACGCAGACCGCCATGGCGACCGACGACATCGCCGCGCAGATCAACGCGATTCAGGACGCCACCAAGGGCGCGGTCACCGCGATCAAGAGCGTCCACCGAACCATCACCGAAGTGAACGAGATCTCCGCCTCGATCGCCTCGGCGATCGAGGAGCAGAGCGCGGCGACCAAGGAGATCACGCGCAACACCCAGGAGGCGGCGCGCGGCACGCTCTCCGTCTCCGCCAACATCGAGGGCGTGAGCCAGGGCGCCGGCATGACCGGCAAGGCCGCCGAGCAAGTGCTCAGCGCCGCGTCCGAGCTCAGCCGCACCTCGGAGCGCCTGCGCGCCGAGGTCGACGCGTTCCTCACCCGCATCCGCACCGCCTAGTTTCATTGGCTTCGCGACCGCCATCGCGCGCCGGCACACCCGCGGCCGGCGCGATTGCCGCACTTATCTGCTGACTTCGCGCGTTTCCTCCTCTTGCGGGCACGGCGCGGCGGCGGGTCGCGGCCGCGCCGTGCCCGCCTCGAGCTGCCAGCGCGCGGCGCGTTCCGGCGCCGTCGGGCGGTGGCGGCGCTCCCAGTCAAGCATGTAGTCGCGCACGAGCGGGACGGTATCGACCTTCTTCGCCAGCTGCATCTGGAAGTTCATGTGGCCGTAAAGCCGGAAGGCGATCTCCGAACCTGCCAGATAGAACTCCCACATGCGGCAGAAGCGCTCGTCGTAGAGCGCGCGGATGCGCTCGCGATTCGCGTTGTAGCGCGTGCGCCAGGCGCGCAGCGTCTCGGCATAATGCAGGCGCAGGATCTCGATGTCGGTGACCCACAAGCCGAGGCGCTCGACGACCGGCACGACCTCCGACAGCGCCGGCGAGTATCCGCCGGGGAAGATGTATTTGCGCAGCCACGGGTTCGTGCTGCCCGGCCCGTCGCTGCGGCCGATCGAGTGCAGCAGCGCCACACCGTCGTCGCTCAAGAGCTCGCGCACCTTGCGGAAGAAGGCCGGGTAGTGCACGACGCCGACATGCTCGAACATGCCGACCGAGACGATGCGGTCGTAGCGGCCGGTGGCCTCGCGATAATCGCACAGATCGAAGCGCACGCGGTCGGCGAGGCCGGCGGCGGCGGCGCGGCGCTCGGCGACGCGGCGCTGCTCGGTCGAGAGCGTCAGCCCGGTGACCGACACGCCGCATTCCTTGGCGAGGTAGAGCGCAAGCCCGCCCCAGCCGGAGCCGATGTCGAGCACTTTCTGCCCGGGCGTGAGCAGCAGCTTGGCCGCGATATGGCGCTTCTTGTTGGCCTGGGCCTGCTCGATGGTCTGGTCTGGCTCGGTGAAATAGGCGCAGGAATACTGCCGGTCGGCATCGAGGAAGAGATCGTAGAGCGTATCCGACAGGTCGTAGTGATGCGCCACGTTGCGCCGCGCGCGGTGCAGCGGGTTGTATTGCTGAAAGGTGCGGAAGGCTTTGCCGAAGCCGAAATAGAGCGGCGTCAGGGCGTTTTTCGGCGCCGTATTGATGTTCGAGACCATGAAATGGAGGAAGTCGTAGACGCTCGCATCCTCGATGGTGAGGGTGCCGTCCATGAAGGCCTCGCCGAGCGCCAGGCGCGGGTTGAAGAAGAGCCGCCGCTCGAGCGCCGGATGGTGCAGCCGCATGGTCACGGTTGGGCCGGGCTCGCCCGAGAAGCGATGGGGGGTGCCGCGGTGGTCGATCACGATCAGCGTGCCGTGGCGCACGAGATGGCGAAGCAGGTATCCCAGCAACATCCGAAACTCCCTACCGGACTGTCGCGAGCCGTTGCTTACCCGAGTATGTCGCAACTCCTATGATCAAGACAAGCGGGGTGCTTGCGCCCCTCCTTAGAGCATTTCCAAGGGTCCCGCGCGGTCCGGCGGCGGGAACGCGCGGTCGAGCTCGGCGAGCTCCGCCGGCGCCAGCTCGAGGTCGAGCGCGGCGAGGTTCTCGCGCACGTGCTCGGGCCGGCCCGCCTTGGGGATGACGATGACCGGCTCGCGCGTGAGGAGCCAGGCCAGCGCCAGCTGGGCCGGGGTGACGCCGCGGCGCCGGGCGAGCTCGCTCAGCGCCCGCTTGCGCGGGAGCCGCCCCTGCTCGATCGGCGAATAGGCCATGACCGGCACGCGGCGCTCGCGGCACCAGGGCAGGAGATCCCACTCGACGCCGCGCCGGGTGAGGTTGTAGAGCACCTGGTTGGCGGCCGTGCCCGCGCCGCCGGGCAGCGACCACAGCTCCGCCATGTCGGCAAGGGCGAAATTGCTGACGCCGTAGTGGCGGATCTTGCCGGCCCGGCGCAGCGTCGCGAAGGCTTCGAGCGTCTCGGCCAGCGGTGCGTCGCCCCG
>DASWFH010000391.1:0-1816 GCA_036394355.1 Allostellaceae bacterium
AGCGCCGCGATCGGCTTCGGCGGCAAGCTCGACATGGGGAACTCGCTGAGCTCGGTGTTCGAGGCGCGGCAGAAAGTGCCGGACCTCGCCAAGCTTCCCGCCGAGCTGCGCGGCGAGATCGCGGCGATGCTGCAGCCGAAACCCGAGGATCGCCCGCAGTCGATGCAGCAGCTCGTCGGCGCCGGCGCGAGCACCGCGCGCCCGACCGGCAACGCCGCACGGCCCAAGACGGCGCCGGGGGATCGCGCGACGAGCGGCGGCCGGCAGGGCGTGAGCGCGCTCGTCATCATCGTGGCAGCGGTCTCTTTCGCTGTGGTCGTGCTGCTTGGTGCCGCTTATTTCCTGTTGTTCCCGTCGCGCTCATCTACCGGTCCGGAAATTGCCAACCGGGCCTCGCCGGCGCCGCCCATTCCTGCGCCCGAGCCGGCGCCGCCGCCGGTGACGACACCATCATCGGCCGCTCCGTCATCGCCGCCGCAGGTAGCAATCGTCCCGCCGCCGCGCGTGGACCCGGGAGAACTCGCCGCCCAGGTCAATCGCGCCGTCGCCGGCTTTCAGTGCGCTGAGGTCAAGCCGAGCCTGATTGGCGACCAGGATGTGCGGCTCACCGGGTTCGTCTCGAGCAATGACGAGCTGGACAGGCTGCGGGCGGCGACGAGCAGCGTCGCCAATGTTGGCCTCATCGAGGCCAGCGGCGTTGGCGTCTATCCCCTAGCGCATTGCAAGCTGGTCAAGCTCGTCAACGAGACCGCGGCGCCGTCGAGCGCGTTGCCGGCGCCGCGGCTCCAGTTCAACAACCCCGACCTGGTCTACAAGGGTGGCGACACGCTCATCGTCAACGCCAGCGGGACTGCGGCCTATAGCGGCTACCTCTATGTCGATTATCTCGACAACGAGGGGAACGTCGTGCACATGCTGCCGATGCAGCTGCATCCGGACAACCGGATGAAGGCCGGCCAGGTCATCACGCTGGGGACGCAGAGCGAAGGCGGCAAGGCTGGCGAGCGCGTCTATCAGATCGAGGCGCCTTACGGCCCCAACCTCATCGTCGCCATTGCCTCGCCCAAGCCGCTGTTCAAGAAGGCACGGGTCGACGAGCAGGAAAGCGCCGAGCTCTACCTGTCGGCGCTGGCGCAGGAGCTTAGGGCCGCCGCGGCCGATCCGGGCGGCCGGCGCTTGGTCGCGACCTATACGATGTTCACCACGGTCCCGCGCTAAGACAGCGCCGGTGCCCAGAATAGGCGAACGGAGGCCTGTGATCCGCGTCACTGCGGCGTCGACAATTTGCTTTCCCCTTCCGCGAATTACTGGCAAATATATTGACGTCCAGGTAGATCTACGCGACGCCAGGACTTGGTTTCAGGGAGGTTCATCCAATGAAGGGCTTCGTGTTGCCGGCCGTGGTGGCTCTCGCATTCGCCGCCAGCGCAGCGATGACGCGGGCGGAGGACGCCAAGCCGGCGGAAAAGCAGACGGCCGCCCAGCCGGCCGATAGCAAGGCATCGTCCGACCAGATCATCCAGCAGCTAACCCCACCGGCGGGAACGCCGCCGTTGCGCTTCCGCGGGCTGCACCTGCTGACCTCGCAGCCGGCGGCCACGGCGCAGATGCCGGCGGTCGGGCTCGACATCAAGTTCAAGACGAACTCGGCCGAGCTCACCGAGGACGCCAAGGTGCAGGTAAAGCAGCTCGCCGAGGCCATGCAGTCGGAGCAGCTGTCGAAATTTCATTTCCTGGTCGAAGGGCATACCGACAGTGTCGGCCGGCCGGACTACAACCTGAACCTGTCAAAGCGGCGGGCCCAGGCGGTCAAGGA
>DASWFH010000392.1:0-1655 GCA_036394355.1 Allostellaceae bacterium
TTACTTCGACGGCTCGACCGGCTGGCCGTCCGGCAGCCTCGTCGCCTTTGGCGCGACGTGGTGCTTGTGCGGCCCGGCATCGGCATTCACCGCGCGGCGCTTCTCTTCGGGCACGGGCGCCGTGCCACCGGCCGCGCCCTCCACGCGGATGCGTTCCTTGAGCTTCTCGTCCTCGGGCGTCGCCGGCTGCTGTTGCTGCGGTGCTGGCTGCGGCGCTTGCGGCTGAGGCGCCTGGCCCTGCTGGTACTGCGCGAGCGCCGCGCCCGACGCTGCGATGAGACCCGCCATCAATAGTGTGCGCATGAGAATCTCCTTGCGCTCACTGCTGCAACCTTCATTCCCCTTACTACCGGCTGACGCGGTTGCGGCCGCCTTTCTTGGCGCGGTAGAGCGCCTGGTCGGCGGCCTTCACCACCTCCTGCGGCGTGGCGTGCTCCTGCGACGGCGCAGCGACGCCGATCGATACGGTCACGGAAAGATTTTTTTCAGGCCATGCACCGCCACGCCGCTTCGCGCCCTCATCCGCCTGCTTGGGCCGATCGGCGCCGCGCACCGCCATCTTGTAGGTCTCGATCGAGCCGCGGATCGCCTCCAGCGCGCGCTCGGCCTCGGCGATGTCGCTGCCGGGGAACAGCACGCAGAATTCCTCGCCGCCGTAGCGGTAGGCGATGCCGCCGCCGCCGACCTGCGCGAGGCGCCCGCCGACCAGGCGCAGCACCTGGTCGCCGACATCGTGGCCATGCGTGTCGTTGAACTGCTTGAAGTGATCGACGTCGACCATGCCGACCGCGTAATTCGCTCCGACGCTACGCAGCCGCTCGTCGAGCGCGCGCCGGCCGGGGAGCCCGGTGAGCTGGTCGCGGAACGCGAGCTGATGCGACTCCTGCAGCAGCGAGACGACAAGGATCAGCCCGCTCGCGGCGACGAACAGCGCATAGACGCCCGAGTCGCTCGCCCATTCCGCGGCGATGAAGAACGTGGCGATGGCGCCGGCATTGCCGACCGGGATCGGCTTGAAGTCGGGCCAGGTGCGCCACACCGCGGCGGCGAAGGCCGTGGCGAATACCAGGCGCGCGACGAGCGGGGTCGGCGGCGAGCGCAGCCACCAGCTGTCGAACGACCAGCGGTGATGCACCGTGCCGAGCCACCACAGCAGCGCGCCCTCGGCGGCGAGCAGCGCGATCCAGACATACGCCGCGCGGTACTTGGCGCCGCGCTCGGGATAGAGCATCACCAGCAGCGTGTTCAGCGGCACGATCAGGACCACCGCGGTGAACACCACTTTGCTGTGGTGGAACTGCCAGGCGGTGTAGCCGACGAGGAGCGTTGCCGCGATGACGAAGCAGCGGCCGCGATTGAATCCCCAAGCCAGCGCCGCCGCCGCGGCGAGCACCGCGTACGGACCCGCGGAGCGCAGGCCCGCGAGCGACGCGGGCAGCGGCCGGTTGAGCCAGACGAGCAGCGCCGCCACCGCGAGGATCCCCACCGGGACCCACAACGGCCGCAGCGCTCTCAGCCTTTCAATCACCTAACCGGTCAGGACGGAAGCCGACGTCGGCGAGCTTGCCGCGCTGCGCACGCTTGCCGATGTGCTCGGCGAGCTGCTTCGCATCGAGCGTCTCGAGCGCGCGGTTCTTGCGCTTGATGCCGGAGAC
>DASWFH010000393.1:0-22326 GCA_036394355.1 Allostellaceae bacterium
CGTCACGCGCCAGCGCTCGCGCGGCGGCTTCCGCCGTGCCTCGCCGCGCCGTGCGCTGCGGCGCAAGGAATGGACGCTGCTGCGCCGCGATCCCTGGCTCTTGTCGCAGACGCTGATGCAGCTGCTCTACCTGCTGCCGCCGGCGCTGCTGCTGTGGCGCAGCTTCGGCGAGGGCACGCATTCGCTGGCGCTCCTGGTGCCGGTTCTCGTGATGGCCGCGGGTCAGCTCGCGGGCGGCCTCGCCTGGCTCGCCATATCCGGCGAGGACGCGCCCGATCTCGTGTCGTCGGCGCCGGTCGGCGCGCGCGACCTGCTGCGCGCCAAGATCGAGGCCGTCATGGGCGGCATCGCCGTCGTCTTCGCGCCCTTCGCTTTCGCGCTGGCGCTGATCTCGCCCTTCGACGCGCTGGTCGCGGCGCTGTGCATCGCCGCCGCCGCCGCGTCGGCCACGGCGATCCAGCTCTGGTTCCGCACCCAGGCCAGGCGCAGCCATTTCCGCCGCCGCCAGACCTCGTCGCGCGTCGCCACCTTCGCCGAGGCCTTCTCCTCGATCGCCTGGGCGGCGACCGGCGCGCTGGCGGCGGCCGGCACCTGGTTCGCGATCCTGCCCGGACTGTTCGCGCTGGGCGTCGTCGCCTTCGCCCGTCTGATCGGCGCGGCCAAGGCATAGCGCGCGCCACGGCGACAAAGGGCGGCAGCCAGATCCGGCGTGAGGCCGCTGAAGCAGTGGGAGCCCCGATTGCTCGGGACTCCCACGCGCAGTAGCTCGACGCTCTTGGCCGACGTCGAGCCGCCGCGCTCGTTTTTTATCAAGGTCGCCTTACAGGCGACTGACCGCCGCTTGTGCGCCGATCGCGCGCAGCGCTGCGGCGTGCTATCGTCTGCGCCAGGCGACTCCTGGTCCTTGCGGGAGGAGACCATGCGGCTGACGGCCGAGCAGCGGGCGCGCTACGAGCGCGACGGCTTCCTGATCTTCGACGCGCTGTTCGCGCGCGACGAGATCGAGGTCCTCCGCCGCGAAGTCGCGCGCGTCGCCAAGGTCGAGACCGACGTCGTGGTGCGCGAGGGCGAGGCGCGCGCGCCGAAATCGCTGTTCCGCCTGCATGAGAGCGACGGCCCGACCGCGTCGCCGATGTTTCGCGCGGCGTGCCGGCTGCCGCGCACCCTCGGCGTGGCGCAGCAGCTCCTCGGCGACGCCGATCTCTACCTGCATCACTCGAAGGTCAATGTGAAGACGGCGATCGAGGGCTCGGTCTGGCCGTGGCATCAGGATTACGGGTCGTGGATGCGCGACGGCATCGCCGCGCCCGCTATGGCGACCTTCATGATCGCGCTCGACGACGCGACCGAGTTCAATGGCGGCCTCTATTTCCTGCCAGGAAGCCACCGCTGGGCCGCGCCGATCCGTATTTCGACACCTCGACCGCCTACAAGCTCTGGGCGGTGCCGCCGAGCCGGCTGCGCGAGATGATGGCGGTCTGCCCGCCGCCGGTCGCCGTCATCGGCAAGGCGGGCATGGCCGCGATCTTCCACTGCAATCTCATGCACGCCTCGGGCCACAATCTCTCGGCGCAGGACCGCTGGCAGGCGTATTTCTGCTACAACACCGTCGCCAACCGGCCGCGCGACGTCGAGAGCCCGCGCCCGGACTATGTCCGCTCGCGCAACTGGACGCCGCTGACGCCGGTGCCCGACGACGCCGTGCGCGAAGCCGCGGCGATGTTCGCCTAGTCGCCCGCCGCCAACGGCAACGTCCCTTGCCGCGCCGAGCGCATCGAGCACGGCGCGCGCGGCGCCCGGCGGGCGCTACGCCGCTTTCCTCACCAGAACGGCTCGGCCTTTCGGAAGCGGCGCACATGCTTGCGCAACTTGGGCTCGCGATCGGCCAGGCCGCGATCGTGCCAGCCGAGGACGATGCCGGCGGCGCGCTCGATGGCTGCGCCGCCGGTCCCGTCGCCGAACCGCGCCATTAGCTCGTGCGCGGCGCGATCGAACAGCGCGCCGAGAAACTCGCTCATGTAGCGCAGCTTCTTGAGCGCGATGCGCAGCTTGTGCCGTTGCGCCAGGTCGAGCTTCGCGAAACGCTTGGACCGCTTCATCGCCTGGCGATAGCGGCGGTCGATGAGGACGGGCGCGACCTCGCCGATTGGCGCCATGAGGCGGGCGGATTGCTCGGACACTGGTTGGTCGCGCCAGCCATGCGTCGCGAACCAGCGCAACAGCTTGAGCAAACTGGCGGTGTAGCGGGACGACTGGATCGCCTCGTTGGCGCGGTCGCTCGCCGCGCTCCGCGCCTGCTCGACCCCGCGCGACAGCGGATCGAGATCCTGCGGCAAGGGCAGCGCGGTCTGCACCGGCTTCAGCAGGTTCTCGGCGAAAACGTGCCAGTTGCGCGCCTCGCCGAGGGAGTCCAGCAGCCATTTCAGCTCGTCATTCGCCCAGCGGTAATGCTCGCCCGACAGCATCGACTTGACCGCGGCGAGCAGCGAGCGAAGCCGGCGCGTCGACACGCGCATCTGGTGGATCGCATCGGGCACGCCGGCGAGCGCGGCGGGTGCGTTCTTGAGCACCGGCAGAAGACAGGTCAGTCCAATGCCGTGCAGCACGGCGTCGACGGTCATCTCCGGCGCGATGGCGAAGGCCTGCGCGTGCACAACCGCCGGGCGGCGCGCGCCGTCGATGAGGTCGTAGCCGCGCTCGGCCTTGCTGCGCGTCTCGATACGCAGCGGCACGGCTTCGAGGAGCCGCAGCGCCACGTCATACAGCACGGCCGGCGAGCCATTCTTGAGCTCCAGCTCGATCTCGCAGATCGCCTCGGCGGCATCGCGGTCGAGGGCGCGGACTTCGCCTTCGTCGAGCACGGCCTCGATCCGGGTGGAAGAACCTGGTTCGAGCGGGATGGTCGTGCGGCGCATGACGGTCTTGAACAATGGGCGCAGCTCGCCGTCCTTCGCCCAGCGTCGCAGCGCTGGGCCGCCATGCGGCGCGGCGAGGTCCGGCCGTTCGCTGCCGATCGCGTCCTCCCATTCGCTGCGCGCGAGGAGATCGGCTCCGCCGGGGGCGCGGCCCTTGACGGTCTGGATGTAACGCCTCCCGTGCTTGCGCACGCGCAGCAACAGCTCCCGCTGCGCAAGCCCGCGCTTGGGCGTATCGTAATAGACGCTGACCAACGTCGTCGGCGCCGCCGGGGCGTGGCCGGAGCGGCCGACAGGATTTCGCGCGCCCGGGCGAGGTCCCGCGGCATCACCGCAAGCTTAAGCTCCACTTCTGTCACGAATTCAGTTCTCTGCGAGCAATGGGGATGCGCCCGCCGAGCCGGCCGGACCCTCCCATCATGCTCATCTGGCGGCGCAGCTCAAGAGGACGGTCTGCCGTCGGCGAGGGCCCGGCGGTCAGGCGTCGAACGCCTTGCGTGCCTGATCGGCCAGCGCGGGCGCGCCAGGGCTTTTCGAGCAGATGCCGCTGTCGCCAATGGCTTTCGACCTGAAGACCGGTGACAACACGCCGCAGGCCGCCGCGCGCCCGGTCCTCCGACTGGGACGGACTCGCCACTGCGTTTCCGCTCATCGACACTCTCGTCGGCTCGAGCGGCGTAAACCTGTTGTCAACCTCGACCGCCGGCGCTATGGATTTGAGGCGTCGAAGCCCAAGCGCCAACAGCGCCAGTACCGCGGGCCGCGCTAGAGGGAGCCATGCTTCAGGAGGCCATGCGTCTGCTCGGACAGGTGATGTCCTTGCTGTTCGGCAGCAGCGGCGTGTTCATGCTGTGGGCCAGCTTCTACGTGCCCGACTGCGGTGCGTTCGCCGTGCTCTTTCTCTCCGCCGGCACCGCCATCGCCCTCACCGCCGGGTAGCCGCGGGCTAGGGCTTCGCCTGGCCCGCTTCCAGGGCGGCGATGCAGCGCGCCACAAAGTGTCTGAAGAGCCCGCGCTGCACCGTCTCGGAATCGCCCTTGCGCCACAGCAGCGGCAGGATCTGTTTCGCCTCGGCATCCTCGCTCAACAGGCGTGATGCCCGATCGATCGCCGCCTCATCGACGGTGATCACTCGTCTATCTGCATTGCTTCCGTCGGCCATCCATTCACACGGTGCTGAGAGGACAGGACTCAATTTATCAGGGTAGTGCAGCGCGCAGGTAAACTATTGCCGGGCATTTTATCGGCATGGGACGCTGGCCGCGATCATGTGCCTTCGCCCATGCGGTGGCGCGCCGAGGACCGACTCCGACCGTAGCCAGTCAAGACGTTGGCGGGCGCACATAGGCGCCGTCGCCCTCTCGCTCACATCAGGAACACGCCCTTGCCCGAGCTCTGCCGGTCGAACAGGCGATAGGCCTCCTCGGCCTGGTCGAGTGTCCAGCGATGGGTGAAGAGGCGGTCGACATCGATCTTGCGCGCCGCGACGAAGTCGGCGCACTCGGCCTGGCCGATGCTCGAGAATGTCCAGGACGCGATGATGGTGAGCTGCTTGCGCAACAGGTCGGTGCTGACGTCGAGCGTGACGTTGCCGCGCTCGCCGACGAAGCACACCGTGCCCCACACCTTGGCGCTCTTGACGGCGGCGAGGCGGCCGGCGTCGACGCCGGAGGTGTCGAGGGTGAGGTCGGCGCCGCCGCGCGTGAGATCCTTGATCGCGCGCACGGGATCGTCGGCGCCGGGGTTCACGGCCGCGTCGGCGCCGAATTCCTTGGCACGACCGAGCCGTTCGGTGCTCGGGTCGATGGCGATGACGCGCGCGCCCATGGCGGCGGCGAGCTGCGTCGCCGAGAGGCCGACCGGGCCCTGGCCGAAGATGGCGATGGTGTCGTTGCCGGAGAGCTTCATGCGGCGGAGCGCGCCATAGGCCGTGCCGGTGCCGCAGGCGATCGCCGCACCTGTAGAGAAGCTGAGCTCGTCGGCGAGCGGCACCAGCGTGAAGGCGGGCACTTTAAGCCAGCGCGCGTGGCCGCCATGCGCGTTGTTGCCGTAGACCGAGATCGGCTCCTTCTGGCAGAGCTGCGACCAGCCGGAGCGGCAATGATTGCACACGGTGCAGCCGCGGTAGTGATGCACCATGACGCGCGCGCCGAGGCGCGCCTGCTTCTCCGTCACGCCGGCGCCGATGGCGGCGACGATGCCGCACGGCTCGTGCCCGGCGATGACCGGGTCGGGGTTGACCGGGAGCCCGCCGACGGAGGCGCCGCCCTTGGCGCGGCGGTACTGGTGGAGATCGCTGCCGCACATCCCCGAGGCCTTCATCTCCACGACGACCTCGCCCGGCCCGGGCGCGGGGTCGGGAAATTGCATCAGCTCGATCTCGCTTTCGCCGGGGAAGACGACGCCGCGCATGATTGCCTCCCGATCATGGTGCTGGAAGGCGGCCACTCTACGACGGCGCGGCGCGGCGGAGTAGGGGCGCGCGCGAGGGTCGCTCTCGAGCGGCTGGTGCCTCGATGCTTGGCGACCTGAGCGTCGCGCGCTTGCGGTGCAGCGCCCATTTGCGCTATGCCGACATCGGCACGTTTGTTGCCGAGCTCCGATGCATTCCTTAATGCGCTTTTAACCGAGAGTTGCTAATCTACAGTCGACGCTCGTCGACGCAGTCGTTTTCCGTCTTGATTGCGATCGTGCCAGCGTCGCTCCCCGCATCCGACCTATGGTTTCCTGCTCATGATTGATGGCGCCAAAGCCAGCCCTGCGACCGGGCCCGGCAATTTGCCCTCGCCGCCCGCATGGCGCGAGATCGTTGCCCGCTACGCCAAGCCCGATGCCCGCCGCGGCATCATCCAGCTGCTCAACACCGGCCTGCCTTTCCTGGCTCTGTTCGCCGCCATGCTCTGCGGCGTCCATTACGAAATCTGGGCGACGCTGCTGCTCGCGGTACCGGCGGCAGCGCTGCTGCTGCGGTTGTTCATGTTCCAGCACGATTGCGGCCACGGCTCATTCTTCAACGCGCGCTGGGCCAATGACGGGCTGGGCCGCCTGCTCGGCGTCTTGACTCTCACGCCTTACGCCTGGTGGCAGCGCAACCACGCGCTCCATCACGCGACTTCCGGCAACCTGGACCGGCGCGGGTTCGGAGACATCGACACCCTCACCGTGCGCGAGTATTTCTCGCGCCCGTTTTGGCGCCGCCTGCGGTACCGCCTGTACCGCCATCCCTTGGTGCTGTTCGGTGTCGGTCCGACCTGGCATTTCCTGCTGCGACAGCGCATTCCGACGGGCCATCCGGTGCGGCAGCGCGCGAACTGGACGAGCGTGCTTGGCACCAATGCCGCCATCGCCGGTCTCATCGTCGCGATGGCCCTGACGATCGGGCTGCGCTCATTCCTCGTTGCTTATCTGCCGGTTGTCCTGCTCGCCGGAACGATCGGCATCTGGCTCTTCTACATCCAGCATCAGTTCGAGGAGACTTATTGGGATGGCGGGACAGGCTGGACCTTCCAGGCGGCGGCGCTCGAGGGCGCCTCGTTCTACGATCTGCCGCGCATCCTGCACTGGGTGACCGGCTACATCGGCTTCCACCATATCCACCACTTGTCGAGCCGGATTCCGAATTATCGGCTGCGGGACTGCTTCACGGAGAATCCCGAGTTGCGCAAGGCGAAACGCCTCAGCCTGAAGGCCAGCGTGAGATGCGCCAGGCTGACGCTGTGGGATGAAACCTCGCGCCGATTGGTGTCGTTCCACCACGCTCGTCAGCTTGCGCGCCGGGCCAAGTAGCGCCCGGCGCTCGGGGCGCCGTCGCTGCGCGCGGGCGTTCGGGCCCTTCACAAGCAACAAAGCACGGGCCGAGCAGCCCCGGCGATCTCACTCGCGGCGGGAGTCGGCGGCCGAGGTCTTGGTCTTGCCGCCGAAGCGCGCGCCCAATTGTGCTTCGTCCATGTACACGGCGCCGTCGGGGTTCCTGATCGCGTAGACGATGCAGCCAAGCCTCGCGAAATGGTGTGCGCGATCGAGCGCCCCGGCCTCCGTTTGCGCGCTCGCCACGTTCCACCGCCCCGTCCCGGGACGGCGTTCGGTGTCCCACCAGATGGTCCAGGCCACTGTGGCTCTCCTTTCGCGGGACCGGATCGGCTCAGGTTGCGTCGCGAGCCTGACGGAAGACCTGTCGCGCCTGGTCCCATACTTCGATCGCATGATGCTGCGAATTCTCGCGCAGCATCTTGAGCGCCGCCTGTTGCGCGTCGCCATCGCCGCTGCACTCGATGAGCTCGACGGCGGAGATCAAGCCGGCCTTGTTCAGCAAATAGCAGCGGTAGGCTCGCATCGTGCCACTCCTCCCTCCGGCGTGGGCGCGAGCACGGACGGCGGTCTCATGCGGACGCGTGAAATAACGCGTATCCCACCCAGCGCAAGGAGGAAAATCGGCGCGCCGACGGGCGGAACCAGCCAAGAAGACATTTCTCGCGCTCCCTTTTCTCAGGCGGGAGCGCAAATCTCTCTCAGCCGCCGACGCCTGTGAGGCTGCTGTCGACGATCTCTCGATGATAAGCCAAACGGCCACGGGAGGATACGCGAATTCGCAGGCGAGGCGGAGCGCAGCAGCAGGCATCGCTGCTGACGGGTCGCGGCGGTGGCCAGGTCGGCGCTGCCTGCCGATAGTGATTGCTCACGGCGCGTCGGTGGTTCAGGATACCTGCGAAAACGGGTCTCGGCGATACGACTCGACCCCGACAGCCGCGTCGCCCGCGATGCGCCGCTCCCGAAGGGCATCCATGCAGAAGTTCGCACATTGACCGATCCACGATTTTTTCATCGCGGCGGTCCTTTCGCTCTAAGCGACATCGCCAGGCACATCGCGGCGGAGCCGCCGGATACGGCCAGCGCCGCGAC
Organism: Allostellaceae bacterium; assembly: GCA_036394355.1. Classification (GTDB taxonomy): domain Bacteria; phylum Pseudomonadota; class Alphaproteobacteria; order ATCC43930; family CGMCC-115725; genus DAHUYF01. Next base: position 7,815 of record DASWFH010000393.1, read on the forward strand.
GATGATCGACGACATCGCTCCGTTGGAAAGCGCCGGGCGCGGCCATCTGACGCTCTTCTGCGACGCCCGCTATCTGGACAAGTTTCTCGCCAGCGAGGCGAGCGCGATCGTCACCAACCGCGACCTCGCTCGCCATGCGCCGCATCGAAGCGGCCTGCTCTTCGTCGAGCAGCCGCGCTTGGCGTATGCGCAGATCGGTCACTTGTTCTACCCGGCTTCTCCGCTCGTGCCGGGCGTCAGCGCCAGTGCGGTCGTCGACCCGACCGCCGCCATCGGTGACGGGTGCCAGATCGACGCCGGCGCCGTCATCTCGCGCGGTGTCAAGATCGGCGCGCGATGCCACATCGGTTGTCACGCCGTTCTCGCCCCCGGCGTTGTCATCGGCGATGACTGCGTCATCGGCGCGAATACGGCGATAAGCCATGCGCTGGTCGGCGATCGTGTCCGCCTCGAAAGCTGCGTGACCGTCGGCAGCCAGGGTTTCGGCTTCGTCCCCGCGCCGACGGGATTGCTGCGCATGCTGCAACTGGGCCGGGTCGTGATCGAGGATGATGTCGAGATCGGCGCGAATTGCGCGATCGATCGCGGCGCCACCGGAGACACGGTCATCGGCGCCGGAACGGTGATCGATAACCTCGTGCAGATCGGCCATAACGTTCGCCTCGGTCGAAACTGCGTCTTGTGCGGCCAGGTCGGGATTGCCGGGAGCACCGAAATCGGCGACGGCGTGATGATCGGCGGCCAGTCGGCGATCAGCGATCATCTCACCATCGGCGCCGGTGCGCGCATCGCCGGCAAAAGCGGCGTGATGCGCGACGTGGCGAAAGGCGAAGCGGTGGGCGGCTATCCCGCGGTGCGCATTCGGCAATGGCACAAGCAGAACGCCGCCCTGTTGCGGCTCTTTCGCCACAACGCAAACGGCGCCTGACGCGCCAAGCTGCGCGTAAGCCGCGGCATTGCACAAGGCGTCTCGCCGGCGCGCTGCCTCAGTCAGTGGCGTGCGCGTCGGGCTCCTGGCGCGACGGCATCGCCGCTGCCTCCCCGTAGCGTGGCGGAGGTTTTGCGCCAGCCTGCCGTAGCCTGATCGCCGCGGCGGTCTTTTCGAGACGATCCAGATTCGCGCGCAGCGCGGGCTGTGGACCCGGCTTCAGCGCGTCAATGATCTCGCGCCAGTCGACGTAATACGCGCGGAGGGCGGCTTGCGCGCTCTTGTCCTTGCGGAGCGCCGTTTCCAGCGCGGCAATTTCCTCGTCGTATTTGGTGCGCAGATCGCGCGCGCACCTCGTGACCGCAGCGCCCGGGGCTACGCGCAGGAACACGCTCCACTGATATTCCAAGGCGATGTGCTGCGCGCACGCGGCGTAGTCGTCTTGGCCGCCGGCCGTGAAGCGATCGATCTGTTCCCGCAGCGTCGTCTTGGTCTGGCCGCTTGCCGGCACGGTCGTCGCCAAGGTGATGACAAGCATCCATAGGGGGAGCGATTCCCGATGTGTCATTGTCAGCCTCGTGCGTCGGCGCCGCCGCAACCGGCGAGCCCGACGCGCGCCACAATCGGCGCGTGTCGCGCGTGGTTCAAAGGCAGCGCCGCCGCGAGCGCTAAGGGCGCGACGGCTTGATCTCGTCCGCGATGGCCTCGTAGTGCTCCGCGAGCATGACGAGAGAGGCGGGCTTGGCGGTGTGCGCCGCCATCTCTCGACATTTCTCGGCCAATTCACGGTAGCTTTTCCGGGTCGGGTCTTCGGACATGTCCATGGCAAACCTCCTTGGCCGCCGGGAAACGCCCGGCCCCGCAAATCATCCGAAAAATCGCGCCCCGCGTTGGTCGTTTCGCCTATTGCGTTAGCGGCCGCTTTGGCCGACGGTTGACGGGCGCGCTACCGCGGGCCCTTGGCCGCGAAGCTGATGAGGATGGATTCCGCGAGGCCGGCGGCCATCGCGGCGCGATCGAACGCGGATCCGCCAGCGTCGGCATTCTGGTCGTTCTCGGCCGCCTCACGCGTCACCTCGACGACGGTCCGGATGACCTCGAGCGCCTTCTCCTTGGAGAGGACGTCCGCCTCCACCAGTATATGCAGCAGGCTCTCGCACAGCAGGAGGGCGATTTGGCCGTGCGGATAGGGCGGGTGCAGCGGCGCGTCATGCGGCACGTCAGTTCACCGTGCATCCCGCGGGCGCTTCTACGGCGCCCTCCCAGGACATCTCGTCGAGACTCTCGATGATCGGCGCAACAGCGTCGCGGTGTGGCGATCGATCAGGATCGTCGACGTTTCGCCGCCGGCGAGAGCGAGCTTGACGGCAAGCGCGTCGACGCGGGGCGGCGCCGTGATGACCGGCTGGGCATCGAACGCGACCACGATGCGACCGCGTCGAGCCGCTTCGACGACGTCCCGACCCGTGAGCATCGGTTTCCTGTCCTTGAATAGCTTGCTGCCCGCGTCCTCGGCCAATATCTGCTCCGCTGCCTCCGGGCGGCACGCGCCGCCGCGCTCCTGATATCGGGGGCGCGGCGTGCGATCTATTGGACGAGAGTAAAGGGCGAAGATACCGGGGATCAGACGTCTTATGCTTTGGTCTAAGCGCCCTACGCCTCTGGGCGGGCAAGCCCGAGCTTGTCGGCCATCCTGACGAGATCGGCCAGCGAGTGTGCCTGCATCTTTTGCATCACATGGCTGCGATGCGCCTTCACGGTGACCTCGCTCACCCCGAGATCGGCGGCGATCTGCTTGTTGCGGCGGCCGGTCGCGACAAGTGGCATCAATTCGCGCTCGCGCGCCGTCAGCGACGCGAACCTCTGCCGTAGGCTGGCGAGTGCCGCGTCGTTTTCGCGCCGCTCACGGTCGCGCTCGATTGCCGTCTGGATGGCATCGAGCAGATCCTGGTCGCGAAACGGCTTCTCCAGGAACTCCACCGCGCCGGCCTTCATGGCGCGGACGGACATCTGGATATCGCCATGGCCGGTGATGAAGATGACCGGCAGCAGGACGCCGGCCGTGGTCAGATCGTCCTGGAAGTCGAGGCCGCTCTTGCCCGGCAGCCTGACATCGAGGACGAGACAACCGGGACCATCGCGCCGCGCGCTCGCGAGGAACTCCGGCACCGAGCCGAACAGCTCGACGCGCAAGCCGAGCGAGCGCAGGAGGCTCTGCAGCCCTTCGCGGATGGCCGGATCGTCATCGACGACGAAGACGGTGGGCGGCGATGGGGTCACGAGCCGTGATCGGTCGCGGCCGGCAGGCTGACCTAAAAGACGGTGCCGTTGCCAGAACCGGGAGACGCCCAAAGCCGACCTTCGTGGGCTTCGATGATCGAGCGGCAGATCGACAGGCCCATGCCCATCCCCTCGGGCTTGGTGGTGAAGAAGGGGTCGAAGATACGCTCCGATATCGCCGCGTCGAGGCCGGTGCCGCTGTCCGCGACGGCCACCACCACGCCGCCGGGCTCCGTCCGAGCTGTGATACGCAACACGCGCGGCCTGTCCTCCACCGTCGTCATGGCTTCCATGCCGTTGAGGATGAGATTGAAGATGACCTGCTGCAGTTGGATGCGGTCACCGCGTACGCGCGGCAGGCCGGCAGGCATATCCGCGTGTACGGAGACGTGGCGCCGATCGAGTTCGCTGCGCGTGAGCGCAAGGACATCATGAATGATCGCGCGGATGTCGAGCGGCAGGTATTTCGGCTTGTCCTTGGCCAGGAGGGCGCGGATGCGCTTGATGACGTCCCCGGCGCGGTTGGCGTCGCGCACGATGCGCTTCACCGCCTCGCGGGCCTCGTCGAGATTCGGCGGCGCCGTGGCGAGCCAGAGCAACGAGGCTTCGGCGTTGGCGACGACCGCGCCCAGGGGCTGGTTGATCTCGTGGGCGATGGAAGCGGCAAGCGCGCCCAACGTGGTCTGCCGCGTGACGCGCGCGATCTCCGTCTTGGCCGCCGCGAGATTCGACTCGGCGCGCTCGCGCTCGCTGATCTCTGCCGTCAGCTCGGCATTGGCCGCTTGGAGCTGCTGCGTCCGGTCGGCGACGCGCTGCTCGAGCTCCTCGTTGAGCTTCTTTATTTCCTGCTTGGCCTGCCGGAGCTCGGGCGTCTCGATGAACTCCCAATCTCCTTTTCGGCGCGTGAGCGTGAACTGGTGGGCGCGCACCACGTCCAGGATGTCGACCGCTCGGCTGGCGCCGAGTTCGTAGGTGCACAGCACGAGCATGGGCCGATCGGCGGGGGAGAGGTCGAGCTCCTGCTCGTACTCGCAAAAATCCTTCCAGTGCTTCGATGCGATCCAGAACGCGTTGCCGCTGACGCGCATGCCGTCATAGCCGCGTGACAGTGCGTCCTCCAGCTTCTGATCCCAGCCGCCGGTGATCCGCTGGATGTCGAACCGATCGCCTTTGAGGTACCACCCGCGTCCCGGCAGGATGTTGATACTGCCGGCTGCCACGTGCCGATCGAAATCAGGCACGGCATCGCTCAACGCATTCCGCGCGGCCGCTTCCGTCAGCGGATCCGACAGCGCCCACACGCAGTTTTCGCGGCTTTCCAGCCCCGCCTTGAAGTACGGGACGAGCGTCTCGAGCAGATCCTCTTTTTCCTCATAGAACAGGCAGACATGCGTGCCCCAGGCATGGGCCCCATGGGCTTGATTCCCGACTTCCTCGACGGCGTCGCCATGGCGGCCGACTCGCAGAGCCTGCGTTGCTTGTCCCGGCCTTAACCAACGCTTCTGCGACGCCTTCGGCAGGTCGAACCACGCTCACGTCGGCCAAGCATAGGCAATCACTGCGGGAAAAAAACTAAACTGGTTTAATGCCAGCGTTATAAGCTCTGTCATAGCTTGCGCCATTGCCTTTCGCCTGGGTGGGCGAAACATGGCATGGCCGGCGACTTAGGGCGGTCGCGGAATCCGCTGATCGCCAAGCTGTCGCATTTCGTGCGCCTGTCGGACGACGACGTCCGCGTGCTCGACGCCCTGTGCCTTAGGGAGGAGCGGTTCGCCGCCGACGTGACCCTGGTCACCGAGGGCGAGCGGCCGCGCTCCGCGTTTGTGCTCACCAAGGGCATGGCCTGCCGCTACCGCCTGATGCCGGATGGAAGGCGGCAAATCCTCACCTTCCTCATCCCCGGCGACTTCTACGACCTGCACGGCTTCCTGATGGGCCCGGCCGATCATTCCGTCGGCACCATCGTGCCGACGCGTCTGGCGGCCATCGAGCGCGACACCGTGCTCGGCATCGTCGCGCAGAACGGCTGGCTCGGCGCCGCGCTATGGTGGAGCGCGATGCAGGAGGCGGCGGTGCTGCGCGAGCGCATCGTGGCACTCGGGCGGCGCAACGCGCATGGGCGCGTCGCCTATATCCTGTGCGAGCTGGTGTGGCGTTACATCGCGGCGTGAGCGATGACCACGCCATCCGCCTGCCGTTGACCCAGGTCGAGCTCGCCGACACGCTCGGCCTGACCGCCGTCCATGTCAACCGCATCCTGCAGGAGTTCCGCGCCGACGCGCTCATCACGCTGGAGCAGGGGAAGCTCACGCTGCGCAATGTCAAGCGGCTGCAGGGCATCGCGGAGTTCAATCAGGATTATCTTCAGCTGGGCGGCGCGCCGCCGGAAATGACGCGCTACTTCGACCAGCTCGAGCGCGATGCCGCAGCATTTCCGCAGCCGCCGGATGGCGGGCGGGGCTGACGTCAAATCGCACATTTGTACGCACGCCCCGCAAGAAATTGACCCAGGTTAATGCCCTGATCGCGGGTATGAGATAAAAGATAAAGGCGCGCGCCCGCTTGCTGCCTCGGCTCGCACACGATGGATCGCGCGGGAGAGGACGTCATGCAGCACGTGCTTGTCGTCGATCAGCCCGCCATCTGCTCGGTGGTGCAGATGGGCCTGGAGACGGACGGAAGCTGTCGCGTCACCGCCGCGTCGACCACCGAGGACGCCCTCTGCGTGATGCTCGGCGATCGCCCGGACGCGGCGATCATCGACACGGTCTCCGCTCGCGGGCAAGGGTTCGCCTTGGCGAGCCAGGCGGTCGATTTCGGCATTCCCGTGCTGCTCATGACCGGCGAGCCCTATACCCAGGCGCGCTTGTCGGAGGTCGGCTGTCCCTATCTCGCCAAGCCGTTTCACTTGCATACTTTGGTCGAGCGCACGCGCGCCCTCCTCGACGACAGCCGGCAGTGCCGCGCCGAGCTGAGCCTGCTGCTGCGCCCAATGATCGCCGCATCCGCGGCGTTGCGCACCACGCTCGAACTGGCGCGAGAGACGCTGGTTCGGGTGGAGCGCGATGGTCTCGCGCGGTCGCTCCGCCGCGACGGCTGAGCGTCCGCCGCCGCGCCGAAGCGCGCGGCAGCGCTCATCGGAATCGTGATCGGGCTCGCCGCGCGGGCACCGCGCGCAGGGCCTCCCGCTCGCGCGCCCGCGATGTCAAGCTATGGTGGAAGCGGGGTGGCGATCCCATCTCCTGTCTCGACCGCTGCCGGTCGCGGCTGCGGCAATGGAGGCTCACCCATGGCGTCACCGCTGAGGTCGACGATCGTCTCATCGCTCACCGCCAAGCCGCGCGCCTGGATCGATCGGCTGTGGGTCGCCATCGCCGAGCGTGGCCGCGCCCATGTCAAGGTGCCCGAGAAGACGCTGGCGGCGCTCGAGCGTGGGCGGCAATTGGCGACGGCGCTGCTGTCGGAGCGCGGCGAGGCGTCGGGCGCCGCCGTGGCGCGCGAGCTGCACGCCGTGCTGGGCGACCTCGACCGTGACGAGCGGCTGGCGTTCTACCGCTTTCTCGCCGCCGGCTTCCTGCCCGACGAGCGCCGCCTGCGTGCGGCGGCCGAGGCCTACCTTGCCGAGCCCAGCGCCGAGCGCGCGGCGCAACTCGCCGACGCGGCCGAGCCGGCGCGCCAGGAGCTGCTGCGGCGCATGAATTTGTCGCCGGGCGGCACGGCGGCGCTGGTGGGGATGCGCAAGGAGGTGCTGGGCCAGCTCCGCCAGGAACCGGCGCTGAAGCCGCTCGACGGCGATCTGCGCCATCTCTTCGCGTCCTGGTTCAACCGCGGTTTCCTTGAGCTGCGCCGCATCGACTGGGAGACGCCGGCGGCGGTCTTGGAGAAGCTCATCGAATACGAGGCAGTGCACGAGGTGCAGGGCTGGGACGATTTGCGCCGCCGGCTGGGCCCCGACCGGCGCTGCTTCGCCTTCTTCCACCCCGCGCTGCCGGGCGAGCCGCTGATCTTCGTCGAGGTCGCGCTGGTCGAGGGGCTGGCGGCGGCGGTGCAGCCCTTGCTCGCGCGCGACCGCGACGACAAGGCGCAGCGCGCGTGCGCCGCCCGCGCGGACACGGCGATCTTCTACTCGATCTCCAACTGCCAGGAGGGATTGCGCGGCGTCTCCTTCGGCAATTTCCTCATCAAGCAGGTGGTCGAGGAGCTCAAAGCCGAGCTGCCGCATCTCGCCCGCTTCTCGACCCTCTCCCCGGTGCCGACCTTCCGCCGCTGGCTCGAGCAGCGCGCCGCGGCCGCGGCGGCGCCGGACCTGCTGCGCCCGGAGGAGAGCGCGGCCTTGCGCAGGGCGAGCGCGGCGGCGGCCGCCGCCGATGCGGCGGCCCTGCTGCCATCGCTGCTGCGGCGCGAGGACTGGTGGGAGGATCCGACGCTGGTCGAGGCGTTGCGCCGGCCGCTGCTGCGCCTCTGCGCGCTCTATCTCACCAGCTCGGCCGGCGGCACCGGGCCGGGCGACCCGGTGGCGCGCTTCCATCTCGGCAACGGCGCCCGGCTCGAGCGCGTCAATTGGCTCGGCAACGTCGCGCCGCGCGGTATCGCGGAGTCCTGCGGCCTCATGGTGAACTATCTCTACGATCCCGAGGCGATCGAGGCCAACCACGAGGCCTTCGCGCGCGACGGCGCCGTCGCGCGCTCGCCGGAGATCGCGGCGCTGCTCGCGCCGCCGCCACTGCCCGCCGGCGCCGCGCGGCTCCGATCCGCCGGCCGCGGGCGGTAGATTCGCGCGGCTCGCACGGCTATCCTCCCGGGCGAAGCCGCAAAGCCAATCGGCCGCGGAGGAGACGGGATGAGCGAGGCAACCGGGCCGCTCAAGGGCCTCAAAGTGTTCGATTTGACGCGGGTTCTCGCCGGCCCGACCTGCGTGCAGATGCTCGCCGACCTCGGCGCCGACGTGATCAAGATCGAGAAGCCCGGCACCGGCGATGACACCCGCGGCTTCGCCCCGCCCTTCATGCCCGGCACCAAGGAGAGCGCCTATTTCGTCGGCGTCAACCGCAACAAGCGCTCGCTCACGCTCGACATCGCGCAGCCGGAAGGCCAGGCGCTCGCGCTCGAGCTCATCGCGCAAAGCGACATCCTCGCCGAGAATTTCAAGGTCGGCGCGCTCGCCAGATACGGGCTCGGCTACGCGCAGCTCAAGAAGCGCTTTCCCGGCCTCATCTATTGCTCGATCACCGGCTTCGGCCAGACCGGGCCTTACGCGGCGCGGCCGGGCTATGACAGCCTCATCCAGGCGATGGGCGGCGTCATGAGCCTCACCGGCGAGCCCGACGGCGCGCCGCAGAAGGTCGGCGTGCCGCTCGCCGATCTCTTCGCCGGGCTCTACGGCTGCATCGGCATTCTCGCCGCGCTGCGGCACCGCGAGGCGACCGGGCGCGGCCAGCAGATCGACATCGGCATGCTCGATGCGCATGTGGCGTGGCTCGCCAACCAGGGCATGAACTATCTCGCCACCGGCGAGAACCCGGCGCGGCTCGGCAACCAGCACCCGAACATCGTGCCCTATCAGGTCTTCGCCACCAGCGACGGCTTCATCGTGCTGTCGATCGGCAACGACCCGACCTTCCGCCGCTTCTGCAAGGACTTCGGCCTGGAGCCGCTGCTCGGCGATGCGCGCTTCGCCAGCAACGCCGCGCGCGTCGAGAACCGCGCGCTCGTCACCGACACGCTGGCGGCGGTGCTGAAGCGGCAGACGACCGCCTGGTGGGTGGAGCGGCTCGAGGCGCTGCAGATCGGCTGCGGTCCGATCAATACGTTGAAGGAGGTGTTCGCCGACCCGCAGGTGCAGGCGCGTGGCGCCGTGGTCAAGATGCCGCATGCGGCGACGCCCGGGGGCGTCAAGGTCATCGCCAACCCGCTGCGCCTCTCCGAGACGCCGCCCGACTACCGCCTGCCGCCGCCGCTCCTCGGCGAGCACACCGACGAGGTGCTGCGCGAGCGGCTGGGCATGGGCGCCGCCGAGATCGCCGAGCTGCGTCGCAAGGGGATCGTCTGAGCGGTCGGCGCGGGGAAGGTTCCGCGCCGAGCGCAGAAAACGGGAGACAGCTCTGTTGCAGACGGGACGGGCGACGTCACGCGCCCGCCGGCGCGTGTCGCGCGAAAAAAACCTGTCGCCATTTTCCGGTGGATAAATCGGCCGGCGCAATTGCGCCGCAGCACAAGCGCAATTATCGTTTGTCGTTGCCCATCGAAACAGCCCATCGGCAGGCACGGGACCGGAGAGTTGCGGTGCTTGTGACGAAACTGCGCGAGCAGGCGCAGCGCTGCTCGCGCCTTGCCAAATCGATCTACAACCCCGAGGCGGCGGCGGATCTCGAGGCCTATGCGCGCCAGCTCGAGGAACGCGCGCAAGAACTCGAGGCGAAGCCCGTGCCGGAGCCGCCGGCGGCGCCGTGACCGCGGTCAGGCGGCGCGGCGCGCCACCGGCGGTCCGCCCTTGATCAGCCTGTCGTGCGTGCTCCTTTGCCAGAGAAACGGTGGAGGGAAATGCTGCGCGCGCCGTATGTATGATTATGGCGGCGTGCGCCGCGGTCCGTGCGGCGAGCGCGATAGGGAAGCAATCCCGTTGGTTGTGCGGATCGCGTCGGCCCGCGGCCATGAGACGATAAGCGAGGGGAGGGAGATGATGGCTCGGCAATGCCGCATTCTCGTCATCGAAGACAATGAACACGTCTCGGCGCTGCTCGATCAGGTCATCTCGCTCGAAGGATATGAGGTCGAGCTTGTGCGGCCGCCGCTCGACGACACCGCGGGCATCGACTTCGCGGCGTATGACGTGGCGCTCATCGACCTGTTGCTGCCGCGCGGGCATGACGGCTTCGCGATGGCGCAACGCGCATCGGCAGCCGGCATCGGCGTCATTCTCATGTCCGGCAATCGCAGCGTGTACGACAAAGCCGAGAAGTCGCCGCACCCCTTCCTGGAAAAGCCGTTCCGAATCGCGCAGCTGATCGAGACCATCCACCAGGTGCTCGAGCGCACGAGCAGCGATTGCGAGCGCCAAACGGCCAAGTCCGCATAAGGGCGCGGGCTATTTCGACCGCCGTCCGGAGTCGCGCAGGAAGAGGATCGCGGCGGCGAAGGCGTTGGCAATGACGCTATAGCGCAGAAGCTGGAGGGGCCAATCGATCGAGCGGCATTCCGTGGCGATGCAGGCGTCCTCGTAGGCGTCCGCGACGACTTCCGTGGCGAAAAGTCCGAGCCCAAGGCCGCCGAGCCACAACGCCGCGACGAGCCACAGCCGCGCCGCCTGCCACAGCAGGACGCCGCGCGTCCGGAGGCGCGCCCAATCCGAAGCGATGCGCATGCGCGTAGACCGCTCGTTCTAACTAAAGACCGCCAGGAAATAGACGGCAACCAAGGCGAGCACGATCAGCCCGAACAGGCCGACCAGCTTGGCCGCCATCCAATCGTTGCCGTTCATGCCACGCACCCTGGCTCCGATCTGCGTCGGCTCGTGTGCCACAGCAACCGGAAATTGCCTTGGATGTCAAGCGCGTCGCGATGCCCGGCCGGCGCGGGCAGCAGCCGGCGGCGACCTCAGTTGTGCCGCCGCCTGCGCCGCAGCTTGCGCTTGGCGCGTGTCAGCGTGGCGCGGATCGCGCCGCGGCGGGCGTCGTCGTCCTGGACCATCGCCGTCATCACCGGGTCGTCCATCAGCTCGTCGAGCGACGCGCCGACGCGCCCGGGCGCCCGCTCCGGCCTGGCTTCGGGCCGCAGGATGTGGACCGCCTCGGCGACGCGGGTCCAGATGATCGCCGAGGGATAATCCCGGATGGCGAGGCGGTGATGCGCGCGCTCGGTCGTGACGGCCAAGGCCTCGTCGCCGTACTTGTCGACCAGAAGCCGGGCAATGCGCTGAATGCGGGGGTCGCTAGCCATCAGGATTCACCTGCGGCCGTCTCCGGCCGAAAGCCGATCTACGGCAACTCTCTGTGGAGCGAACGCCGGGGAAGCGGCATAACTCCCGCATGCGCGGGCTCGTCGAGACTACGGGCAAGCGCCTCTGAGACGAATGCGGCCTTCGCACCCGAGCGTACAAGGCTGGGACGCCAGCTTCCGTCAGCCGCAGGTTCTCACTTATTCGCGTTCGGTGCCGAGGGCATCACCATGGTGGACATCATCCTGCCGTCTCCGAGGCGTTTGTCGGGGACAATGTAGAGCTTCCCTTGATACACCAGGACGATATGGGCCTCGCTCAGCGGCTGCGCGCCAGCGATGATCGCTTTGGCGGTATCCTCGGAGATTTTCGCCTTGGTCGCCTTGCCGGTTGCATCGACGACCATGGCGTGTCCCTCAGGGAACATCATGAACTCGTAGCCGGGAACGTCAGCCCGCGCCACGGCAGACCCAAGCAGCGATACGGCAGCGGCCAGAATCAGGCCTTTCGTCAAATGGGTGGCGATCTTGGTTCTCATGACTGTTTCCTTTCAGACGTGAACAATTTCCGTCAGCCTGCTCGACAAGGTGCAGCCTATCCGGATGTGCGCGAGGCTGCTGCGATCGGACCGGCCATAGATCACTGCGCCTGGACCTGAACGGCAGCGCCAGGCTTGTCCGCAGTCCCGGGGGCGATCACGAGATAGCGGCGTGGCACTCTGTCCTCGCCGCGCACGACCTGCCGGATCGGGCCGATAGCGTTGACGATTGCCGATCCCGCCGGGTTCGTCATGAATGCCGCCAGCGGCTCCAAGACGCCGCCGCCACCCGGCTCGTTAGCGAGCGCGAGCACGTAAGGCTGCTTGGGCTCGAGACCGGTAGCCGATGCCTGCAGCACCTGCAGCAGCCCCTGATCGAACAGTGAGACGCTGGTGGGCGATTTCTTCTCGCCCGCCGACCTGGCGTCCGCCGGCGGAACCAGCGTCAGGTGCGCAGCTTCTCCGGCGACGCCAAGCGGCTGCAGTCCCTGCATGCCGTCGCCCTCGGGAACGGCATTGGGCACATAATTGACCGCCTGCGCCGCTTGCCCGATCGGGACCGTAGCGATCACTTTGTTGGTCAGGGTATCGATGGCGGTAAGGCGGTCTTGGTTCTCGAGGCCGACATAGACCCGCGTTCCGTCCCCCGAGGGCCAGATCCCGTGCGGCAGCTTGCCGACCGGGATGGTCGCGACCTTGGAGAAGTCGTCGGTGCGGAACGCCTGCACCTCGTTGAGCCCGCCGACCGTGACATAGGCGAACTGGCCCTGCGCGTTGCGCACGATGTTCACGTGGTTGGTGATCGGGCCCGTGTCGAGCGTCTTGAGCAAGGAGAACGGCGGACGCGCGTCGAACACCTGGGTTTTGCCGGTGTCCTTGAGCGTGAACCAGACCTGCGAGCCGTCCGGCGTCGCCGCGATATTCGGGCAGAAGGGGCTCGCCTGGGCGACCCGTCCGACGATCTCGTGATCGGCGACGGTGATCACGACGGTCTCCGGGTTGAAGGAGGAGCAGACGTAGCCGTACTTCCCGTCGGGCGAGAAGATCTGCATGCCCGGGCCGTTCGGCACGATGGTGCGCGTCTTCTCCTCGTAAGTGGCGCCGTCGAGAACCGAGACATAGTTCTCGCCGCGCACCGTCACCCACACCTCCTTGCCGTCCGGCGTGAAGAAGGCCTCATGCGGCGAGCGGCCGACATAAGCGACGTGCTTCACCGCGTTGGTGGCCGTGTCGATGAAGGTCACCGAATTCGAGCCGATCGATACGACGGCGATCGTGCGATGATCGGGCGAGAAGCCCATGCCGTGGACCAGCAGCTCCCCGTGATAGAGCGGGCTGAGATTGGCCGGTATCGGATCGCCCAGGCGGATGACGCCCAGGAGCTTGTTGTCGGCGGGATCGGTGACGGAAACGGTGTTCGAGAACTGCTCCGCGGCGTAGACACGGTCGCGATGGCTGACGGGCGCATCGGGATCGGAAGCCGATCCGGGCGCCTGTCCCGCCCACGCCGATTGGATAGACACGACGGCCGTGGCGGCCAGCAACGCGATCAAGAACGGAAAGCGTTTCACGTCAGGGCTCCCCGTGCATGTGCATCGGGTGGCGAGACATGGCTGGCGTGTCGGCCGGATCGGCCGAGGCCGGCTGGTCCGGCGACGGCACGGACGGCGGTAGCGGCTCGCCGACAGCCAGCCGCATCGCCGCGATCTCCTGCTGCTGCGTGACGATGATTTCCTGCGCCATGCGTCTGAGCTGCTCGTTATGGCCGTAGCGCAGCTCGGCCTGGGCCATGTCGATCGCGCCCTGGTGATGCGGCGCCATCATGGCGACGAAGTCGCGGTCGATATCGCCGGACGGCTTGATCTCCATGGCCGCCATCATCTTGGCCATGGCGGCGTTATTTTCGGCCAAGAACGGCGCTTCGTCGGGGCTCGCGGCCAAAGCGGTTGCGGCGCCGACGATGCCGGCAGCGAATGCCACGGACCGCAGACGGAACTGCCGGCGAGGGAAGCGGGCCATCATAATGACTCCTTGCTCGCCTTGGTTCGGTCAGACGGCGTGGCCGTCGCGGCACAGACGTAAGCCGACCGTGCAATGTTGGAAATGCATTTTCGTCACGCGTGCATGTTCAGGACGAATTGGGGCGTCTTCGCGGCTGGGGCGCAGCTTGAACGTCCGCGATCGAATATGGTTGCAACGCTCAGTCGGGCGCGTCGCCAACGCGTTCGTTCGCAGCGATCCGCCGTCGTCCACCGTTCGGGCGAATCGGCAAAACCCGGCTACTTTCCCGCTTTTGTGGCCATCGCTCGGTTCGCTTGCGCCACGGTCGCCCGCCTGAAAGTCCGGATCTCAGCCCAGGCAAGCGTCGGGCGGGCTCAACATCGGCCTGCAACCGCCGCAGACGCGCCGCCCGACAGTTGTCGAGCGCGACCCCGTGGTTCCAAGCGGGCCGCGGTGGGGGATGTGCTGGCCATTCTCGGTTCCCGCCATTATCGTTGGGCGTCGTAGCGTCAAGCTGCTGATAACGCATTTGGGGGGAGAAGACGCCGTGAAAACTGGTCTGAGATGGTTCGCGCTGGTGATGTCGGTGGTCATGCCGGCGGCGTTGATGGGCGCGCCGGCGCATGCCGAAAGCACGCTCGATAAGATCCTCAAGGAGAAAAGGATCCGCGTCGCCATCGATGTCGGCAATCCGCCCTTCGGCATTCTCGACAAGGCGGGCCAGCCCGACGGCTCGGATGTCGCCGTCGCCCGCCAGATGGCGAAGGATATGGGCGTCGAACTCGAATTCGTCCAAGTGCCCTCGACCGGGCGCATTCCCGCGCTCCTGGCG